>JAQGLR010000218.1 GCA_028292765.1 Massilia sp.
ACGGTAGCCCGGCCGTTCCGGCAGGCGCGCCAGGTAGGCCGCCACCTGCGGATAATCCGGACGCGCCATCGGCGTCATCGACCAGCGGTTGAGGGACAGGCCGATGACGATGTCGGCCAGCGTGAAGCGCTCGCCCGCGACCCAGGCACCCGTTGCGCCAAGGCGCGTGTCGAGGATGCCGACGTGGCGGTTCCAGCTGTCGACGCTGGCGGCGATCTGCGCCGGATCGGCGTGCTTCGGGCTGGCCCGCACCAGCGCCATGAAGGCGTAGACCCAGGCCTTGTTCAGTTCTGTCGCCTGCCAGTCCATCCATTGTTCGACCCCGGCCCGAGCCCGCGCCTCCGACGGCAGCAGCGCCTCGCTTCCCTCGCGGGCGCACAGGTAGCGGCAGATCGCGTTCGATTCCCACAGCACGAAGTCGCCGTCGACCAGCACCGGCACCATCCGGTTCGGATTCAGCGCCGCGTGCTCTTCGCTCCACTCCACGCGCGTGAAGGGCAGGCCCAGTTCGGCGCAGGTCCACAGCACCTTGCGCACGTTGATCGAGGTCGGCTTTCCGATAATGGCGAGCATGCGTTCTCCTGTCAGTGTGGGGTGAGCGCGGGCAGGATCATCGTCGCCGCCAGGCCGCCGCCCTCGCGGTTCGACAGCAGGATACGCCCGCCGTGGGCTTCGGCGATCTCGCGCGCCAGCGCCAGGCCGAGGCCGGTGCCGCTGCGCTTGGTCGAATAGAAGGGTACCAGCGCGTTGGTCAGCACCGCTTCGCTCATGCCGCTGCCGCGGTCGAACACTTCGATGCGCAGCAGGTCCGGCACGCGGCGCACCTGCAGTTCGACCGCGTCCGGGCTTGATCCGGATTCGTGGGCATTCTTCAGCAGGTTCAGCAGCGCCTGCTCCAGCTGCGCCGGGTCGACCATTGCGGGTTCGGCCGGCACGTCGCCGCCAAGGCGGAACCTCACCTGCGAGGCCAGCCGTTCGACAAACGGCGCCCACGCGCAAGCCTGCAGCCGTGGCGTGGGCAGTTTGGCAAAGCGCGCGTAGCCGAGGATGAAGCTCTCCAGGTGGCGCGTGCGCTCGCCGATGGTTTCCAGGATCTGCGGCAGGCGCTCGGTCTGGCCGCGGCGCACCAGCTCCGCGCCGGAGTGGGCCAGCGAAGTCAGGGGCGCCAGCGAATTGTTCAGTTCATGGCTGATCACGCGGATCACCTTTTTCCAGGTCTGCACTTCCTGGCGCCGCAGCTCGGCCGTCAGGTGGCGCAGCAGCAGGAGTTGGTGACGGCGCCCGTTCAGGCTGAAATGGCTGCGCGCCAGGTGATACACCTGTTCGTCCTCGCCTTCGCCGGCGGTGAACAGGCCATCGCCGCCGCGCTCGAGGGCTTCGCCGAGGGCCGGCGAGGCCTGCGCCAGCAAGTCCTGTAATGCGTGGCCTTCGAGCTTGCGGCCGTCGGCCAGCAGCTGGCGCGCGGCCAGGTTGGCGTAGACGATCGTGCCTCGGCGCTGGGGCGCGTCCGCCACCAGCAGCATCGCCACCGGGGTGTTCTGCACCATCGTGTCGAGCAGCAGTTCGCGCTGCACCAGGTCGCGGCGCTGTTCGCGCAGCACGTGGCCGAGGTCATTGTGGGCGCGGATCAGATCGGCCAGCTCGTCGTTTTGCGGCCAGTGCAGGCTGAACGAAAAATCGCCGTCGCGGTAGCTGCTGACCGTGCCCTCCAGCGCGCGAAACAGCGACAGGATCGGTTGCACCTGCGAGCGGACCGTGATGATCGCGATCGGGATGACGCAGGCCAGGCACAGGCTTGCCGCCAGCAGCGGCTGGCCGGGCAGGAAGTGGTCGAGGGCGAGGGCGATGGCGATGCCGACCGTGAGCAGGGTGCCGACCAGGGCGGAGAAGCGGGTGACCAGGGAGAGGCGCATGGGCGTCGTATTGGCGTCGAGTTGGCGTACTAGGTACGCCCGATACCGAGGCGCTCCATGCGGCGGTACAGGGCCTGGCGCGACAACCCCAGTTCGGCGGCGGCCTGCGACACCACGCCGCCAGCACGCGCCAGCGCGGCGGCGATGGCCTCGCGGTCCGGCTCGGCCTCGAGCGCCTGCTGCAGTGGCTGGAGCGGCTGGAGCGCGGCGGGCAGGCCGAGGTCAGGCGCGCGGATGGTGTCGCCTTGCGCCAGCAGGTTGGCGCGCGCCATCACGTTCTTCAGTTCGCGCACGTTGCCCGGCCAGCCGTGCGCCAGCAGGGCGCGTTCGGCGGACGGATCGAAGCGCTTGCCGCGGGCGAGGAAACTGGTCGCCAGGGGCAGGATGTCGAGCGGGCGCGCACTGAGCGGCGGCAGGCGCAGTTCGATCACGTTCAAGCGGTAGAACAGGTCTTCGCGGAAGCTGCCGGCGCGGATCATCGCTGCGAGATCCGCATTTGTGGCGCTGATCACGCGCACTTTCACTTGCCGCTCGCGGTTCGAGCCGAGCCGCTCGAAGCGGCCGGTCTCCAGCACGCGCAGCAGTTTCATCTGGCCGGCGGGCGGCAGGTTGCCGATCTCGTCCAGGAACAGCGTGCCGCCGTCGGCTGCCTCGACCTTGCCCTCGCGCGCGCGGGTCGCGCCCGTATAGGCGCCGGCCTCGGCCCCGAACAGCTCCGCTTCGATCAGTTCCGAGGGCAGGGCGCCGCAGTTGAGCACCACGAAGGGGCCAGTGGCCACCTGCGAATTGGCCTGGATGATCTCGGCAATGCGTTCCTTGCCGGTGCCGTTCGGACCCGTAATCAATACCGGCACGTCGGCGCGCGCCACCTGGCAGGCCAGTTGCAGCACACGCTCGGTGGCCGGATCGGCCCACACCAGGCCGCGCAGGTCGTAGTGCGTCTCCAGCTCGCGCCGTTCGCGCCGCTCGCGTCCCACGCGTTGCAGCAGCGCGCGGTTGGCCTGGCCCAGTTCCACCAGGTTGGTGACGGTCGCCAGCAGGCGCTCGTCGTTCCACGGTTTCGGCAGGTAGTCGGCGGCGCCCGCCTTGATCAGGTCGACGGCCGCATCGAGGTGGGTCCAGGCCGTGAGCAGGATCACCGGCAGGTCGGGCCAGGAGGCCCGGATCTGCTTGAACAAGGCCACGCCTTCCTCGCCCGAGGTGGTCTCAAGCGTGAAGTTCATGTCCTGGATCACCAGGTCGACGCTCTCGCGCCTGAGGACCGCCAGCCCTTCTTCCGGCGAGGCGGCGTGCAGCGCCGCGATGTCGTGCAGCGAGAACAGCACGTCGAGGGCGATGCCGACGGCGGCGTTGTCGTCAATGATGAGTACGGTAGGCATGGGCGTCAGGATAGCATTGCATCATGGAAAACTGAGTGCTATCAGGCACTTCTGGTCGCCAGCGCCGGCGAAGTACTCGCCGCGCGCCACGCCGGCCCGTACACCGCGATCACGCCGAGCAACAAGAACACGGCACTGCCCGCCGCCAGGTATTCGAGCGGAAGGCGCGTCATCTCGAGTTTGCTTACCAGCAGCTGGTTCAGCGCCACCCCGAGCAGGACCCCGCCCACCGCGCCGGCGCTGGTGATCATGAAGTTCTCGGTGACGAAATAGCGCAGGATGTCGGCACGGCGCGCACCCAGCGCCCGGCGTACGCCGATCTGCTTGCGGCGCTGCGTGACCCACAGGCTGGCCATGCCGACGATGCCGCTGGCGGTGATCAGGAGCAGCAGCACGCTGACCGTGACCAGCATCCACGACAGCGCCACGTCGGCGCGGTAGCGGTCCTTGCGGTACTTGTCGAGGGTCGTCGACTCGAGCACCACCGGCGTCGGCGAGGCTTTGCGCAGTGCCGCTTCGACTTCGCGGATCACGCGGTCGCGCTGGCCGGCTTCGGCGCGCACGGTGTACATCGCACCCGGATAATTCCCGTACATGCGCATCGGCGCGATGCTGGAGTACTCGCCGCGTTCGGTCACCTCTGCACTCTGGGTTTGCAGGCGTTCCACCACGCCGACCACGCGCACTTCGATCGCGTCTTCGCCGGTGCCGAAGTACATGGTCTTGCCGGTGGCGGGTGCGCCGGGCCACAGCTTTTCGGCCAGCGCCCTGGTGATGATCACGAAGCGCGGGGTGAGCTCGGTGTTGGCGTCGATGTCCATGTACTCGCCCGGCAGGAAGTCGCGCCCTTCGACCAGTTTCAGGCCCCAGGCCTTGACCAGCGAATCGGGAGAAAAGTAAAACGACGACGGCGCCGATTCGTCGACCTGCTTGCGGTCGATGGCGACGCTGTTGTTCCAGCCCGATTGCGACATCGGGATCTGGTTGACGTTCGCTGCCGCCACGACGCCGGGCACGGCACGGATGACGTCGATCTCGCGTTTTTGCGTGGCCAGCTGCTGCTCGGGGCCGCCACTGGACAGGTTGCGCACGCTGATCGAAAACACCGATTGCTCGTCGGCGACGCCACTCGGACGGTTCGAGGCCTCGCGCCGCTCGCTGACGATGTGCAGCGCGTTGGCCAGGATCGCCAGGCTCAGCGCCACCTGCAGCGCGACCAGGATCGCACCGGTCTTGTTGCGCAGGAGCGCGGACAGGATAGGACGGATTTCCATGATAGAGGTCTCTTTTAGCTTATTGTGACTTGAGTTGGAGCGCCGGCGTCACCTGGCAGGCGCGCCAGGTCGGCAGCAGCCCCGCCAGCACCGCGGCGAACACCGATATCGCGAAGGTAAAGGCAAGCATCGTCAGGTCCATGCGCGCGACGGCGGCAACTTCGCTGCTTTGCATCGCGATCAGGGCCAGCGCGCCAAAGGCGAGCACCAGGCCCAGCACGCCGCCGGCCAGGCCCACGACCGCACTCTCGACCAGGAACTGGCGGAAGATCTCGCGCCGCGAGGCGCCGAGCGCGCGGCGGATGCCGACTTCGGCGGCGCGCACCGAAAACTTCGCCAGCAACAGGCCGATGGTGTTCACGAGGCACAGCAGCAGAAAGCCGAAGGCCAGCCAGGCCGACAGTTTGGTGTCCTTGCCGACCACCTCGCGCTCTTCCATCCACTCGTTCACGTTGAACAGCCCGATCGGTGCGGCGCGCTTCATGCGGCCGAGTTTACGCTGCTCGGCGGCGTAGTTGTCGAGGTAGTTTTTCAGCTCGGCGCGCTCCCCGGCCGTGCGCGTCTCGAACCAGAACTGGAACCAGGTGCATTCCGAGCGCAACCTGCCCTGGAAACCCGGGTCGGAGCGCTCGGAGCAGTTCATGCCGCCGTTATGGGTGGTCTCGTGACGGATGGCGCTGGCCAGCGGAATGAAGAAGTCTTCGCCGTCGCCGAACTGCTCGCCCCCGACCAGCTTGTAGTAGCGCGGCTGCGGCGCCCACTTGTCGATCACGCCGACGACCGTGTACGGGAAGCCCAGCACGTTCAGGCGCTGGCCCACCGGGTTGGCCGTGCCGTACAGTTTCTCGGCGATTTCGCGGCTGAGCACCACGACGTCGGCGCCGCGTTCGTCATCCTGCGCGCTCCAGGGCTGCCCATGCAGGAAGGGGACGTCGAACATGGCGAAGAAGTCGCGCGTCGGCGCCAGGCCGGGGCCGATGAACACCGGCAGCTCCTTGCGCGGCGGCTCGATCGGCCCGGCGATGCCGTACAGGCCGGTGCGGCGTTCGCCCTGGCCGCTTTTCAGCAGGTTGACCACGTCCTTGTAGGTGACCTGGTTTTCGCCCAGCTTTTCGCCGGGGTTGTAGCCCTCGAGCGGGGCGACGTCGAAAACCGGCACGAACAGGCGCTCGCTCTTGTGCGGGATCGGGTCGCCCGACATCATGTGCAGGATCGTCAGCGTCGAGACGCTGGCGGCCACGCCGATGGCGAGCGTCAGCACCATCAGGGCGGTCAGCGCGGGATTGCGGCGCAGGCTGCGCAGGCCGAGTTTGAAGTAGTAGCTGAACATGGCGCTTCCCTTACGCCACGGTGGCGGCCAGCGTCGGGCCGCGGCGCACCAGGTCCGAGACCTGGCCGTCGATGATGTGGACGTTGCGGTGGGTACGCACGGCCAGTTCCGGGTCGTGCGTGACCATCAGGATCGTGGTCCCGGCCGCATTGATTTCTTCCAGCAGTTCCATCACGCCGCGCGCCATTTGCGTATCGAGGTTACCGGTCGGCTCGTCCGCCAGCAGCAGTTTCGGCGAGCCGGCCAGTGCGCGCGCGATCGCGACGCGCTGCTGCTGCCCGCCCGACAGCTCGGCCGGGAAGTGCTTCATGCGCGAGGCCAGGCCCACTTTCGCCAGCGCGTCCTCGATGCGCTCCTTGCGTTCGGCCGCGTTGAAGCCGCGGTAGCGCAGCGGCACGTCGACGTTGTCGAACAGGTTCAAGTCGGGAATCAGGTTGAAGCCCTGGAAGATGAAGCCCAGTTTTTCGTTGCGCAGGCGCGAGCGCGCGTCGTCGTTCATGCCTTTGACGTTGACGCCGTCGAGCACGTACTCGCCACTGGTGAACTCTTCCAGCAGGCCGGCGATGTTCAGGAAGCTCGTCTTGCCCGAGCCCGAGGGGCCGGTGACGGTCACGAATTCGCCCTTGTTGACCTGGATCTCGAAGCCGCGCAGCGCGTGGGTCTCGATCATGTGGGTGCGGTACACCTTGGAGAGCTTGGTCATGCGCAGCATGGGATGTCCTTTCAGTTCAGGTACTGGTTCTTGTTAGCGATTGATCGAGACGCGGGCCGCGTTCTCGAAGGTGTCGGTGCCGGCGACGACCACCTTGTCGCCGGGCTTCAGGCCAGAGATGATTTCGACGGAAGACAGGCTGGTGGCGCCGAGCTGGATCGGGACGCGTATCGCGACCCCATCCTGTACTCGATACGCGAAGCGGCCGCCTTCGCTCTCCACGAACGGGCCGCGGGGAAGCATCACGACGTTCGGCTTTTCCTCGATCAGCAGGCGCGCCGTGACGCGCTGGCTCTGGCGCAGGCCCTTCGGCTGGGCGCCGTCGAAACGTACCCGGGCCAGCACCTGGTTCTTCACCACTTCCGGCGAGAGTGCGACCAGCTTGCCGGTGGCCGTACCCGCGGGCAGGGCGATTTCGGCCGTCATGCCGATCCCCATGTCCGAGACATAGGTTTCCGGGACTTCGAGTTCGACTTCCAGGCGCGACAGGTCGACCAGCGTCATCAGGGGCGCATTCGCGGCCACCACCATCCGGTTCTGGACGTTCAGCGTGCCGATGAAGCCGTCCACCGGCGCGCGCACGGTCAACTCATCCACGCGGCGCTGGGCGTTGGCCATCGACAGGCGCGCGCGTTCCAGTTCATTGGTCTTGGTGCGGATCGCCAGCGCCACGTCGTCGCCTTCGAGGTTTGCCGCCTGCGCCGCGTGTCTGGCGCGGATGCCGGCCGAGTTCAGGGCGTCCTTGGCCTTCTGGTAGTCGATCTTGGCAATCACGCCGACCTGCGCCACGCTCTCGTAACGCTCGAGCGTGCGCTGGGCCGACAGGCGGTCGATCTCGGCGACGTCGGCTTCGCGCTGGGCCAGCAGCTTCTGCTTGCGCGACAGGATCTGCTGGCGCGCGACTTCGGCTTTCAGTTGTTCCCAGGTCGACTGTTCGCGTTTCAGGGCGTCGGACAGGTCCGGGGACTCGAGCACGGCCAGGACGTCGCCCCGTTTGACGGTGTCGCCGGCGGCCACTTTCAGGTTGACGGTGGCGGGGGCGGTGGAAAACAGCGTCGGGCTGACGGCGGCGACCACGCGGCCGTTGACCGAGGCGTCGCGCACCAGCGTGCCGCGGCCGACTTCGGCGATGCGCAGGCGGCTGGCGCTGACGGAGTGCTCGCTGTCGCCCCAGGCGGACAGGAGCAGGGCAGCGCTGGCTGCGAGGGCCACGGCGCCGCCGATCCAGAGGGCGCGGCGTTTCAGTTTGTGCGCCGGTGGGGCAGTCAGGACGGCGTCTTGTTCGGAGGTATCGCGGATCATGGTGTGCCCAGTAACGACTTGAATGCTGTCGTTATTGCACGATCCGTGCCAGCGGGTAAGTGCTTGATTTTGTTGGGCGACTGGTGCGCGGACGAGTGTCCGGTGTGTCCGTATGGCGAGGGGCGTACGTACGCGGACACGGGCGTGTCCGGTGGTTCGATAGCGTTGAAGCGTGTGCGGACAGGAGGAACCACGACGTGAATGCCCGCGCGGCGGGCATTCACGTCGTACTGCTTACTTCGAGAACTTGCGACGGGCCGCTGCCGCGCCTGCCAGGCCGAGGCCGAACAGCGCCAGGCTGGCCGGTTCAGGCACTTCTTCCGGGGCGTCGGCGAGGACGCGGACCAGGAAGGTTTCAGCTGCGGGATTGGTGCGGTGCCCTTCGCTTGGTGCGAGCGGGGAGTGCCAGATGTAGCCGGCGGCGGCATCGCCAAAATCGCATTGGTCGTAGACGGTATTGAAATACGTCGCGGCGCACAGCCCGGTTCCGGTCGACCCGTCGTATTGGAAGGCGGCCAGCAGTGCGTCGATGCTCGAGAAACTGGCGTTCCATTGCGCATCGGTCGCGAAGCTGAAATCGTGGTGCAGCAAAACCGGGCCGCAGGTTGGCTCCTCTCCGGCGCACGGTCCGGCATAGACCCATTCGTAACCGCCTGCCTGCACGATTACCTCAGGGGCAGGCGTCTGGCCGAGCATGGTGACGGCGCTGGCGGCGCCGGAGAAGCTTGCGGCAAAGGCCAGAAGGGCCAGGCGGATCATTGGTGCGATTTTATTTTTCATGTTCTATCCCCAGATTGTTTGCTTGGAAGGCGCCAAGTGCGCGCGGACTCATGAGCAAAATTTATGCCTGGAAATAAATCATTGTAAATACAACGGTTTGCGGGAAGAGCTCAACAGGAAGCCCCCGCCCTGTAAGATTTACCGACAGTCAACTGCTGTGTCAACGCAGCCGCGGCAAAGGCGTACCCTTGTCGATGACTTCGCGGCAATCCCCTTTGATGCGCGCATTGTCGTAATCGGTCCACCCATAACTGTCGACATAGCGCTTGTGCGGCGCCAGCTGCGCGCTGGCGATGCTGCGGTGTAAACTTTCGCCCGGATAGCGGATGTCGCCCAGGTCGACCAGCGTATGGAACACGTTTTCCGTGGAGAGGCGCGCCGCCCGGTGCCTGCGCAGCTGCGCCACCTTGTCCGGGAAGCGTGCGCCGTAGCCGTCCGAATACCAGGCAAAGGCCGGCACGTGGAATTCGTGCTGGTTATTGTGGCCATGAAAAACCTGGCCGCAGGCGCCGTCGAACAGGGTCTGGCCATGGTCGGCCACGTACATCAGCGCCGCGGCGCGGGGTGCGTCCTTCAGCTTGCCGATCAACTGGGCCAGGAACCAGTCCGTGTACAGGATCGAATTGTCGTAACTGTTGTTCAGCTGCGGTTTGATCCCGCCGTCGGTCAGCACGGGTTTGCGCACGCCCATCAGCGACGGTTTCCACTGGTCGAACCGTGCCGGGTAGCGCTGCGCGTAGTTCCAGTGGCTGCCGAGCGTATGCAGCACGATCAGCTTTTTCGGCGCCGGATCGAGCAGCGCCCGCCCGAAGGGTTGCAATAGCACCTCGTCGTAGTTCGAATGGTCGGTAAAACCGCCCAGGTTCAGGAATTCGACGGCGTCCGCTTCCTTGGCGAACACGGACACGGGCGTGTCGAACTTGCCGAACGAGATCTGGTTCGACAGCCAGAAGGTTTTATAGCCGGCTTCGCGGAAGGCGCTGAGGAAGGATTTTTCCGTGAACCCGTCCTTTAAACTTTGCATCGCCGGTTTGCGCGAAATGATGACCGGCACCGACAGGCGCGTCGCCGACACCGAGGTGATCAGGTCCTGGAGCGCCACCAGGTTCGCTTCCTGCGCCAGCAGGGGCGTGGTCTCGCGCGCATAGCCGTTGATGCTCCAGCGGTCGAAGCGGGCCGATTCGCCCAGCACCATCACGATCACGTCCGGCGCCCGCGCCGGGTCGGCCTGGCTTGCGCCGAAGCGGAAGGCGGCGCTGCGCCGGTGCAGGTCGGCGAGATAGACGCGTTCCTTGTAGAAGTCGAGACCGCGCACAACCACGCCGAACGGCCACGACCTCGCAAACGCCTTGACCTCGAACGGCGGCTGCGCCCAGCGCGGCAGCGGCGGCAGCGCGGTGGCGGCCGAAGCTGGCTTCCCGGCCTCGAAGCGCATCGCGTCCGCTTTTGGCCCGGCGGACGCCTTGACTCCGTAGGCGAACAGGCCCGCCCCCGCCAGCAGGGAGCCCAGCACGAGGAAGCGCGAGCGGTCGTTCCAGTCGAGATCCGTCGTGACGAGGGCCGCCCGGTAGCTGCCGGCCCACCACGCGACGACGGCGACCAGGACCGCCAGCATCAGCCACACCCTGCCGCCCAGGTATTCCATCGCCTCGAGCGGACTGGTTTCCGCCATGATGCCCAGGTGATGGGTGGAGATGCCCTGGCCATACCAGGTATACAAATACAGTTCCGCCGGCAGCGCCAGGAAGGCCGGCAGCAGCAGCCAGTGGAAATACGCCGGCCGCTTGAAGAGGGCCCAGGCGCCGATCCACGCGAAGACGGCCATGCCGGCCAGCTGGCTCGGGCCCGTGACGGGCATGCCCAATGCCAGCGGGAACAAGGGCACCAGCGACAAGACCAGGTAGGTCAGCACGAGCGTCAGGTTGGCAGGGCGCAGCAGGAATCGCATGGAGGAATGGTGGCGGGACAAAGTCGGCTATTATCGCCGCGAAAGCTATTCCAGCCATGCAACGGTACATCGGGCAAGCTGCGCGTGTGTGTCGCCGCTACCACAACCGTTCGGCCCTTCGATGGGGTCGCTGCCCGGAAAATCAGCAAACTGGTTGACCGCATTTTGCGAGGAGTCTATACTCGCGAGTTCTCGATTTACTTTGCACATCGCTGACGCATTCGCAGCCGCTCCTTCGGTGAGTGGCTTTCGTCGCCTCTGCTGTCAGACTTTCGGGACTAGGTTTCAGTCCCCGGACGCCAATGTCCGGGTCATCAACTGTAGTACTTTGTTGGATTAGGAACGATGCCAACCATCAATCAACTGATTCGCAAGCCGCGCGTTGCCGCGGTTGTGAAGAGCAAGTCGCCGGCACTGGAAAACTGCCCGCAAAAGCGCGG
>JAQGLR010000244.1 GCA_028292765.1 Massilia sp.
CGCGCCACCTCCTCGGTCAGCATCGAGTGGCCGAAGCGGTACACCACGTTGGCGAACTCCTCGAAGATGGCGGGATCGATGTCGGGCGAATGCGAAAACACGAACGGATCGACGCTCGGCTGCGCCGCGCGCGCGAATTCCTCGAACACCAGGTGCTGGTACTCCATCTCGTTGGCGAAGCGCCCGGCCTGGAACAGGCGTTCCCCGTTCCATTCCAGGGCCGCGATGCCGGCCTCGGTGGTCGGGACCGCGTCCACCCCGACCCTCAGCCATTCGTTGAGCACGGCGACGTCGCCGCTCGCCAGCAGGGTCTCCTTGTATTGCTCGACCAGCCGGTCGTGTTCCGAGTGAAAAATGGCGTGGATCGAGGTCAGGCCGATGTTCTCGTTGCCGCGCCCGTCCCCGGTGATGAAGTGGCGGTCCAGCAGTTCGTTGTCGTAGGTGCCGGCCGCCTGCGGCAGGAACATCTGGTTGTTCACCGTAATCGGCTGGGTCGGGTCGAAGTCCTCATTCGGCACGCCGCCGGTCGCGGTATCAAGGTCGGCGGTCAGGGCGACCTGCGGCGTTGCCGGGTTGCGGTCGTGGTCCCAGGTGCCCGGGGCGGCGCTGAACGCGATGTCGTCGAGGAAGGCGTGGCCGGTGCGCAGCGTGTTCGGCGGCAGCAGGACGCCGAGCCCGTCGTTGGCGGCCGGGTCGCCCTCGACCAGACCCGTTGCGGTGACGACCTGCACGAAGCCGTTGGGGCCGCGCAGGAAGGCGCCGTAGCGGTCGGTCGCCAGCAGCGGCACGTTGAACACGTCGGTATCGACGAGCTGGATGCCGAGCAGCTGCGCAGCCTGGGCCTTGACCTCGCCCCAGTTGCCGATGCCGTGCTCCCCACCCAGCAGGTGGCCGGTCGACACCGGCCTGCCGTCGACCATCTCGTATTCGCGCAGGAACACCTGGTGCGAGGGATGCGAGGTGTAGGTCTGGTTCTGGTCGATGAAGGGCGTGGTGGTGTTGATGTGGCCGTGCAGGTCGTCGTCGTCGGTGCCGAGGATGCCGTCGGCGCCGGGCGCAGGGGTATTCGCGGCGCGCGACAGCACCATGAAATTGGTGGTGCTGCCCTCGACGTAGAGCGGGTCGTCGGGTTTCAAGGGCACGAACACGGTGCCGCCGCCCTTGGTCAGCAGGTCCAGTCCATGGTCGAAGAACTGGCCGAACAGCGCCATCATGCCGTTGAAGGGCGCGGACAGGCCGATGTCGGGCGACAAATTCGGGATGAACAGGCTGCCGTTCGGCGACACGTCGACCACATCCTGGCCGGGATAGGTGCTGAGCGCGGCGCGGTCTTCGGCCGCCTGCTGCGCCGCCGGGTTATTCGCGGTCTGGTCGACGATCAGGTTGCTGACGGTGCGCGGCCGCGAGTCGAACACCATGTTGCCGGGGGCGGTCTGGGCATAGCTGCTGCCGGCGCTGCCGGGGTCGCCCGGGAAGAAGAAATTGACTGGCCGCCCTTCCGCGTCGACGTACACGCCGTCCACCAGGCGCGGCATGATGTTGTCGGCCGCCCCCACGTTCTCCATGCCGGGCAGCAAGTTGTTCCAGCTGCCATCGACCGTGCGCAGGCCAAACGGCAGCAGCGGGCTGCCCACCAGCCCGGGCAGGCCTTCGATCTCGCCCGTGTCCGGATTCGTGCTCTCTTCCGCAATCTTGATCTGCCGGAGGATGAAGGCAAGATCGTCCAGGTTGACCGTAAAATTGTATTGCGCCATGATCGCTCTCTCCAGATGGTCGGCTCAGTGGGCGGCGGTGTGCGCCGTGTAGCCGGACGGGCAGCGCCGCCCGGCTCTTGAGACCAGCTTAGGATTCGCGTATGGGAGTTGTTTGCGCATGCGCCGCAGCGCTTGCTGTGTAGGAGCGACCCTACCTCAGAAGTAGGGTGGCGAGGTAGGGTGGGTGCGGAGCTTTACGCCGCTCGACGCGCCGTCGCTTCGCTTGCAGCAGGCCGTAGGGTGGTCGGCTCCACCCAAACAGGTGCCCAGCCTGCAACCTTGACGCCGGGTGTGTGTCGATCGCCGGTGGAGCCGACCACCCTAGGTGCCCACGCTCGCTAGGCTGTTGCCTATACGACACACCCTACCCCGTTCTCCCGGCTGCCTTGTCGCAGCACAAGTTCACATTAGTTTCCGCGGGCAAGACTCCTCAGTCACTGACCATGTTCAAGAGGAACCGCAATGCTCCACAAGAGACTGCAACTTACCCTGCTGGCCGCCGCATTGCTCGCCGCCTATCCGCATGCGCAGGCGCAAACGCAAACGCCTGATGAGGAAGCGACGCAGAAGGTGGTCGTCGTGGGCTCGCGCGCCGCGGCCCGCTCGGAACTCGATACCGCCGTGCCGGTCGGCCTGGTGGGCGCGAAGGACCTGGCCTCGACCGGCACGCTGGAACTGGGCAAGGCGTTGCAGGAACTCGATCCCTCGTTCAACTTCAGCACGACCTTCATCAGCGACGGCACCGACATCATCCGGCCGGCAACCCTGCGCGGCCTGGGGCCGGACCAGTTGCTGGTGCTGATCAACGGCAAGCGCCGCCACCAGCAGGCGCTGGTCAACGTCCAGCAAACCGTCGGCCGGGGATCGGCCGGCACCGACATCAATGCCATCCCGATGTCGGCGATCAGCCGCATCGAGGTGCTGCGCGACGGCGCGGCCGCCCAGTACGGCTCGGATGCGATCGCCGGCGTCATCAACATCGTGCTGAAAGAGGGCCCGGGCAAGGGACTGGCCAGCATCGGCGGCAGCACCACCTCCGAGGGCGACGGGGCTTTGTTGCACAAATCCGCCCCTGCAGCGGCCAAGCTGCGTCGCGGGTAAACTGACGGCATGAGTGCCCCTGCAAAGCCAAAGTACCGAACGACCAACTGGAAAGAATACAACGCGGCGCTGAAGGCGCGTGGGTCGCTGCTCATCTGGCTCGA
>JAQGLR010000246.1 GCA_028292765.1 Massilia sp.
ACCCGTTATTCGCCGAAGCGCGTCGAAAACGACGAAATGCTGTCGTACCAGGACGTGCAGGAAATCCTGCGCATCCCGCTGATCGGCATCATCCCGGAATCGGAATCGGTGCTGCACGCCTCGAACCAGGGCAACCCGGCGATCCACTTCAAGGGGACCGACGTGGCCGAAGCCTATGAGGACGTGATTGCCCGTTTCCTTGGCGAGGAGCGCCCGCTGCGCTTCACGACCTACGAAAAGCCGGGCCTGCTGAAGCGTATTTTTGGGACAAAATGACATGGCCTTGCTCTCATTCCTGTTCCCCGAAAAGAAGAAGAGCGCGAACGCGGCCAAGGAACGGCTGCAGATCATCATCGCCCGCGAGCGTACCAACCGCGCCGGCCCCGACTTCCTGCCGGCGCTGCACCGCGAACTGATCGAAGTGATCTCGAAGTACACCAAGGTCAACGCCGACGACATCAAGATTTCGCTCGACCGCCAGGGCAACCTGGAAGTGCTCGACGTAAACGTGGTGCTGCCGGACGCCTGATCCGGCGGCCTGATCCCCGTTCCACCTCGACGGCAGCGCGCCCAGCGCTGCCGTTTGTTTTTCCACGCCGGTTGCGCCGTCGACCCAGCGCGGCGTCGGCGACGATCGGTCGCCCCTCCCTGTCGCGCCTGCCGACAAATTAGCCTGAACGCATGAAGCGTTACCCGCGGCGCATATTCGTTGTCAAATTGTGTTGTTTTTTTGTTGCGAATGTTGCATTTCAGCCGCATCGGGGCAAGCTACACTCCTACATCCAAAACTGTCGAAATTGAGCAGTCGCCGGGCGCGCCGATATCGAAAACGTTTCTATCCTGCTTGGGGCAGGGCCCTTTCGATCAAAAATGGAAGTTTTCGGGTAGCATTATTTTGTGAAAGTCTGTTATAGTCAGTTTAACGTTGTAGGAGTGGTCCTACAGTACGACTTTAACAATTACGTGCCCTCCATGAGAATAGCCGTCCTCGATAATGACCGTAGTCAAGCAGAATTGATCTGCCAGGTACTCAGTGCGGCTGGCCACAGCTGCCAGTTCTTCGATAACGGGAAGGACATGCTGGCCCAGATGCGCAAGGACAGCACCGACCTGCTGATCATGGACTGGCCGGCCGGCGACCTCGAAGCGGCCGACGTGCTGCGCCGCGCGAAAGAAAAGATGGCGCCGGACGCGCCGGCGATGTTCGTGGTCGGCGGCTCCGCCGAGGACGATATCGTGGCCGGCATGATGGCCGGCGCCGGTGACTACGTCGTCAAGCCGCTGCGCCGCGGTGAACTGGTGGCACGCGTCTCGGCCCTGCTGCGCCGCGCCTACCCGTCGCAGGCGGGCACCGAACAGCTGCAGTTCGGCCCGTATGTGTTCGAGACGCGCCCGGGCCGCCTGTTGAAGGACGGCAACGTCATCGACGTCACCCAGAAAGAGTTCTACCTCGCCCTGCTGTTCTTCCGCAACATCGGCCGCCCACTGTCGCGCGCCTATATCCACGAGGCGGTCTGGGTGCGTGAAACGGCCGTGCCGTCGCGCACCATGGACACCCACGTCTCACGCGTGCGTAACAAGCTCAGCCTGCGTCCGGAAAACGGCTTCCGCCTGGTCCCGGTGTACAGCTACGGCTACCGCCTGGAAAAGCTGGGCGCGATGTAAGGTGGGGTAATGGAGGCCAGTGGCCTCCATACGCGTTTCGTGCCCACGCGGAAGCTCGATCCGTGGCACGCGCAACGCCGCTCACACTACGCCACCGTCCGCGTGGGCACGGGGTGTCCACCCTGCCGCATGAGCGTATAATGGGCTTCTACGCCGCCCTCCCTTCCCCAAGAATGCAACTGCTCGCTGTTGGCCTGAACCACACGACCGCACCGGTCTCGCTGCGCGAGCAGCTGGCGCTCGGCCCCGAGCAGCTCGGTCGCGCGGTCGGTTCGGCGCGCGAATGGTTCGGCCGCTTTGGCGGCCAGGAACATCGCGGGAGCGACGAAGCGGCCATCCTGTCGACCTGCAACCGCACCGAACTGTATGCCGCGAGCGGCGTGCCCGAGCCGCTCGACGCCTCGGCCCAGTTCCTCGCGCATTACCACGCCCTGAATTTCGCCGAATTGCGCCCGCACCTGTACATGCTGCCGCAGGGCGATTGCGTGCGCCATGCCTTCCGCGTCGCCTCCGGCCTCGATTCGATGGTGCTGGGCGAGCCGCAGATCCTCGGCCAGATGAAAGACGCGGTGCGCACCGCCGAACAGGCCGGCGGCCTCGGCACCTACCTGCACCAGCTGTTCCAGCGCAGCTTCGCGGTGGCCAAGGAAGTGCGCAGCACCACGGCGATCGGCGCCAACAGCGTCTCGATGGCCGCCGCCGCGGTGCGCCTGTCGCAGCGCATTTTCGACCGCATTTCCGACCAGCACGTGCTGTTCATCGGCGCCGGCGACATGATCGAACTGTGCGCGGCCCACTTTGCCGCCCACAACCCGAAATCCATCACCATCGCCAACCGTACGATGGAGCGCGGCGAGTCGCTCGCCGCGCGCCTGAACGGGCGCGCGATGCGCCTGGCCGACCTGCCCGAGCAACTGGCGCAGTTCGATATCGTCGTCTCCTGCACCGCGTCCACCCTGCCGCTGATTGGCCTGGGCCTGGTCGAGCGCGCGATCAAGGCGCGCCGCCACCGCCCGATCTTCATGGTGGACCTCGCCGTCCCGCGCGATATCGAACCCGAAGCCGGCCGCCTCGACGACGTCTTCCTGTACACCGTCGACGACCTGGCGCAAGTGGTGCAAACCGGCATGGAAAGCCGCCAGGCCGCCGTCGCCCAGGCCGAAGCCATCATCGACACCCGCGTCCAGTCGTTCATGAGTTGGGTCGGCGACCGCGCCGTGGTGCCGGTGATCCAGGAACTGCACGAGTCGAGCGAAGCCTTGCGCCTCGCCGAACTCGAGCGCGCGCGCCGGCTGCTCGCCAGGGGAGAAGACGCCGATGCCGTGCTCGAGGCGCTGTCGAAAGGCCTGACCGCCAAGTTCCTGCACGGCCCGCAGCAGGCGCTGCACCGAGCCCAGGGCGACGAGCGCGCGCGCCTGGCCAGCCTGTTGCCGCAGCTGTTCCGCGGCCGCCGTTAGCGTTTTTTATCCTGTATTGCGCCGCCGCGGCGCGTCCCGGCGCCCTTGCGCCCTCCGTCACATTTATCTGCCCGAACAAGCCTATGAAACCATCGATGCTGGCCAAGCTGGACCAACTGGCCAACCGCCTGGTCGAACTCGACGAACTGCTGACCCATGAAGGCGCCACCGCCAACATGGACAACTACCGCAAGATGACGCGCGAGCATGCGGAGCTGAGCCCGCTGGTGGCGCTGTACCGCCAGTACCAGGACGCCAACGGCGACATCGCCGCCGCCCAGGAGATGCTGGGCGACCCGGAGATGAAGGAGTTCGCCCAGGAAGAAATCGAATCGGCGCGGGCGCGCCTGGCCGCGCTCGACCTCGACCTGCAGAAGATGCTGCTGCCGAAAGACGAAAACGACGAGCGCAACATCTTCCTCGAGATCCGGGCCGGCACCGGCGGCGACGAGTCGGCCCTGTTCGCGGGCGACCTGCTGCGCATGTACACGCGCTTTGCCGAACGCAACCGCTGGCAGGTGGAGATGGTGTCGGAGTCGAGCTCGGACCTGGGCGGCTACCGCGAAGTCATCGTGCGCGTGATCGGCAACGGCGTGTATTCGAAACTGAAGTTCGAGTCGGGCGGACACCGCGTGCAGCGCGTACCGGCCACCGAAACCCAGGGCCGCATCCACACCTCGGCCTGCACGGTGGCGGTGATGCCCGAAGCCGACGAAGTCGAGGACGTCAACATCAACCCGGCCGACCTGCGCATCGACACCTACCGCGCCTCGGGCGCCGGCGGGCAGCACATCAACAAGACCGATTCGGCCGTGCGCCTGACGCACCTGCCGACGGGCATCGTGGTCGAATGCCAGGACGACCGCAGCCAGCACAAGAACAAGGCGCAGGCCATGAAGGTGCTGGCCGCGCGCATCAAGGACGTGCAGCTGCGCGAACAGCAATCGAAGGAGGCGGCGACCCGTAAAAGCCTGATCGGCTCGGGCGACCGCAGCGAGCGCATCCGCACGTATAACTTCCCCCAGGGGAGACTGACCGACCACCGCATCAACCTGACGCTGTACAAACTCGATTTTATTATGGACGGCGACCTGCTGGACCTGACGAATGCGCTGGCGGCCGAGCACCAGGCGGAACTGCTGGCGGCCTTGGCCGATTGAGGCGCCTGGTTCGTTGCTGATATGAAAATACGGCAGGCGCGATGCCAGGCCGTATGCGAAAATTGCCTCCTCAATCCTTTGCTTCCTGACCACGAAAGCCTTATCGAGATGCCCCGTTCCCGTTCCGCCCTTCTGGCCATTTCCCTCATCAGCTTCGCCCTGATCGGCGCCGCCCTGTACCTGCAGCATGCGAAAGAGATGCTGCCCTGCCCGCTGTGCGTGATCCAGCGCTACCTGTTCCTGGGCGTCGGTATCGCCGCCCTGGCTGGCGCGCTCTCGGACAAGGTGCGCGCCGGCGCGGCGCTGGCGCTGCTGGCGGCGCTGGGCGGGCTGGGCGTGGTCGGCAAGCACCTGTACGTGCTGGCCAACCCCGGCTTTTCCTGCGGTATCGATCCGATGGAAACGACGCTGAACAAGATCCCGACGGCCGAACTCATGCCGTGGATGTTCCGCGCCGAGGGCCTGTGCGAAAACGCGACCGATGCCCTGCTCGGCCTGTCGATCCCGCAATGGTCGGCGGTCTGGTTCGTGCTGCTGACGCTGGCCCTGGTCTGGGTGCTCGTCATGGGGCGCCGCGCGCGATGACTATCGCGCCCGGCGTTACGGTCGGCGCGCTGCAGGCCGGCCTGCCGCTCGACGCGCTGGAAAACCGCATCCTGCTGTGCCATGTGCTGGGCTTGACCCGGGTCGGGCTGATCACGGGGTCCGAGCGTGTGCTCACCGATGATGAAGCGGCGCACCTGTCCGCGCTGCTCGAGCGGCGCCTGAACGGCGAACCAATCGCCTACATCGTCGGGCAGCGCGAATTCTTCGGGCTGCCATTCCGGGTCAGCCCGGCGGTGCTGATTCCCCGTCCCGATACCGAACTGATCGTCGAACTGGCGCTCGAACGCCTGGCGCGCCTGGCCCCGCCGGCGCGCCTGCTCGACATGGGCACCGGCAGCGGCGCGATCGCGGTCGCAGTCGCCCATACGCGGCCCGACGCGCTGGTGACGGCGCTCGATGTCAGCGCTGCGGCGCTCGAGGTGGCGCGCGCGAATGCGGCGGCCATCGGCGCGAACGTGCGCTTCGTGCGCAGCGACTGGTTCACGGCGCTCGATAGTGACATGTTCGACCTGATCGCATCGAACCCGCCATACATCGCGGCCGGCGACGAGCACCTGGCGCAGGGCGATCTGCGCTTCGAGCCGACCGGGGCGCTGACCGACCATGCCGACGGCCTGTCGGCGCTGCGCACGATCATCCAGGGCGCGGGCAGCCACCTGGTGGCGGGCGGCTGGCTGTTGCTCGAGCATGGCTACGACCAGGCCGAGGCGGTACGTGGATTGTTGTCGGACGCCGGGTATGCGGATGTGCAGAGCTGGCGCGACCTGGGCGGCATCGAACGGGTCAGCGGCGGGCGCCGGGCTTAACCCGAGGGCCACGGTGCGCGCCGTTCCGGCACCCGTTGCTACAATGCCCACTCCGCCACCCTTCCTTCCCGATGCGACGCCTCCTCGCCCTCCTCGTCCTCTTCACCGCCCTGTTCCACGGTCTCGCACAAGGTGCGTCCGGGCAGGCGGCGGCCCTGTTCGAGCGGGACTGGCAATGGCAGTTGCAGACCCGCCCCGAATACGCGACCACGATCGGCGACCGGCGCCATGACGACCGCCTGTCCGACACCTCGCTGGCGGCCGGCCGCGCCGCGCGCGACACCGCGAAAATCATGCTCGACGAGGCACGCGCGCTCGAGCGCGAGGGCCTGGACCCGCAGGAGCGGCTGTCGCTCGACCTGTTCATCTTCGACAAGGAGCGCCAGCTCGCCCTGCTCGCCTTCCACCCCTTCGACCCGCAGCCGATCACCGCCTGGGACGGCCTGCACGTGCGCCTGCCGCGGCTGGTGGCGCAAACGCCCTTCGCCACCGCCCTCGACTACCGCAACTACATCGCCCGCCTGCAAGCCCTGCCGGCGCACGTCGACGGGCTGGTCGAGCAGCTGCGCGAAGGCATGCGCACCGGCTGGACGGCCCCGAAGGCGAGCGTGCACGGCGTGCCCGACCTGCTGCGCACGATGCGCGTCAAGCTGCTGGAAGGCCCGCTGGCGGCGCCGTTCAAGCGCGTTCCCGGCACGATCGAGCCAAAGCTGCGCGAGGAGCTGGTCGCCGCCGGCATGGCCGCGCTGGCGGAAAGTGCGGCGCCGGCCCTGCGCAAGCTGGAAGAGTTCATGCGCACCGACTACCTGCCGGCGGCGCGCGAGGCGCCGGGGGCGAGCAGCCTGCCGGGCGGTCCCGGCTATTACGCATTCCTGGCCCGCCGCGCCACCGGCAGCGAACTGACGCCGGAGCAGTTGCACGCCCTCGGCCTGAAGGAAGTGGCGCGCATCCGCGCCGCCATGGACGCGGCCATCCGGCGCACGGGCTTCCGCGGCACCCTGCCGCAATTCCTGGCCTTTGCGCGCAGCGACCGGCGCCTGTTCGCGCGCGACGCCGAGGTGCTCCTTGGCCGCTACCGCCGCGTCATCGAGCGCGCCCGCCAGCGCCTGCCTGCGCTGTTCGGCACGATTCCCCCTGATGCAATCGGCGTCAAGCGGCTCGGCCAGCCGGGTGCGTCCGGGCAAGTGGCGGCCTATTACGAAGCCGGCACGCCCGGGCGCAGCGCCGCGCTGGTGGTGAATACCGAGCGCCTCGCGACCTACCCCCTGTGGGAAGTCGAGACGCTGGCGCTGCACGAGGCGCTGCCCGGCCACCACTTGCAGGTCGCGCGCGCCCAGGCCCTGCGCGAGCTGCCGGCGTTTCGGCGCCACCGCTGGGACGACGCGTTCGGCGAAGGCTGGGCCACCTATGCCGAGAGCCTGGGGCCGGAACTGGGCTTGTTCCGCGATCCGTTTTCGCGCTTCGGCTACCTGAACGACGACATGTTCCGCGCCGCGCGGCTGGTGGTCGACACGGGACTCCATGCGCTCGGCTGGTCGCGGGCGCAGGCGATCGACTACCTGAACGCGCATACCGCCAACGCCCCGACCGATAACGAGGTCGAGGTGGACCGCTACATCGCCCAGCCGGCGCAGGCGCTGAGCTACAAGGCAGGCCAGCTGCGCATCCAGGCCTTGCGCGAGCGGGCCCAGGCCGCGCTCGGCGCACGCTTCGACCCGCGGCGTTTCCACGATGCGCTGCTGGGCAATGGCGCGCTGCCGCTGCCGCTCCTCGAGCGCGAAATGGACGGGTGGCTGTCCGCCCAACTGGCGATGCCCCAAGCTGCCCGGCCGGCTTCGCCAGCGGCCGATTGAGCCCCGTGCGGGCAGGTTCGCGGCCCGCCAGAAATAGACCGGCCGCCGACACGCTGTCGCATTTTCGGTTACTCTCTGCACCAATCGATAGAGCAGTATTAGAAAGGAAACACCGTGTCGAACCAACTGACCCGCCGCCTCGCCCTGCTGGACGACGACGCCCATCGCGGCCTGCTCGGCCAAGGCCTGCGCGGCATCGAACGCGAGACCCTGCGCATCGACCGCCAGGGCCGGCTCGCGCGCACGCCTCATCCGGTCCAGCTCGGCTCGGCGCTGACCCATCCGCAGATCACCACCGACTACGCCGAAGCGCTGCTCGAATTCATCACGCCGGCCGAGCACGACATCGGCCTGGCCCTGCACCGCCTCGACGCGATCCATCGTTTTGCCTATTCCAGGCTGGGCGACGAGATGCTGTGGAGCGAATCGATGCCGTGCGAACTGCCGCCGGAAGAAGAGATCGAGATCGGCTGGTACGGCACGTCGAACATCGGCATGCTCAAGCACGTGTATCGCCGTGGCCTGGCCCTGCGTTACGGCAAGGCGATGCAGTGCATCGCCGGCATCCACTATAACTATTCGCTGCCGGAACAGTTATGGCAGGTGATCCGCGAGAACGACGGCATTCCCCAGGAGCGCCGCAGTGCGCTGCGCAACTTCCAGTCCGAGAGCTACATCGCCACCATCCGCAACTTCCGCCGCTACGCCTGGCTCCTGATGTACCTGTTCGGCGCCTCGCCGGCGCTGACGAAAAGCTTCCTGCGCGGCCGTCCGCATGCCCTGGAAACCCTGTCCGACGATACCTTGTTCCTGCCGTATGCGACCAGCCTGCGCATGAGCGACCTGGGCTACCAGAACGATGCCCAGTCGGGCCTGCGCCCGCACGAGAACAGCCTGGAAAGCTATGTCGCCAGCCTGATGGACGCGGTGAATCGCCCGTACGAGCCCTACGCGGCAATCGGCACCAAGAAGGGCGGCGAATGGCTCCAGCTGTCGACCAACGTGCTGCAGATCGAGAACGAATACTATTCGACGATCCGCCCGAAGCGCGTGATCCGTACCGGCGAGCGTCCGGTGCAGGCGCTGTGCAACCGCGGCGTGCAGTACATCGAGGTGCGCTGCCTCGACGTCGACCCGTTCGAGCCGATCGGCATCGGCATCGAAACCGGCCGCTTCCTCGACGCCTTTTTGCTGTTCTGCGCGCTCGACGCGAGCCCGATGCTGAGCGCGGCCGAAGGAGAAATCCACGCCCGTAATTTCGCCCGCACCGTGAAGGAAGGGCGCCGCCCCGGCTTGACGCTGACGCGCGATGGCGAGGAAGTGCCCTTGCAAACCTGGGCCGACGAGCTGATCGAGCGCATCCGCCCACTGGCGCGCCTGCTCGACACGGAGCACAACGAGTCGGGCGTGCACGAGGCGGCGCTGGCGCAGCAAAAGGCGAAGGTTGCCGATCCGTCGAAAACGCCGTCGGCGCGCGTCCTGGAAGAGGTGCGCGCCCTCGGCTCGGCGGCCGCTTTTGGTTTGCGCCAGAGCGAGCTGCATGCCGCTTACTTCCGCGAAAGCCCCTTGATGCCGGCCGAGGAAGCGGCGTTCGCCGAACAGGCGGCCGCCTCGCTGGCGGAACAGGCAATCGTCGAGGGCAGCGACAAGGTCAGCTTCGACGATTTCGTTGCCGCTTATAACAGCAGTACACTGTGCGGCAATCACTAGCCGCGGGGATGCCTTGCTCACTTTTTATAACGAACACCATGCCCAGCACCGCGGGCGGCGCGCATCCCATGAAAAGCCCGAGCCGGCCGAGCAAATCGGGCTCGTCCTGACCGAACTGCAGCGCCGCGGCCTGGGCGACATCGTCACCCCGCACCGCGCGCCGCTGGTCTCGCTCGAACGCATCCATACGCCGCGTTACCTGCATTTCCTGCGCAGCGCCTGGAGCGAGTGGATCGCGCTCGATCCGGCGAATGCCGACAAGGACGCCATGGCCTCTTCCTGGCCGATCCGCACCATGCGCAGCGACATCGAGCCGGACAATTTCCAGGCGCGCCTCGGCCTGTATTCGATGGACGCCGCCACACCCTTCACCAGCGGCACCTGGAACGCCGCCAGGACCGGCGCCGACTGCGCCGTCAACGCGGCACACGCGCTGCGCCTGGGCCAGCGCGGCAGCTTTGCACTGACCCGCCCCGCCGGCCACCACGCCGGCGCCGATTTTTTCGGCGGCGGCTGCTTCCTGAACAATGCGGCGCTCGCCGCCCAGCACCTGCTCGACGACGGCCTGAAACGTGTCGCGATCATCGACCTCGGCTACCACCACGGCAACGGCACGCAAGGCATTTTTTATGGCCGCAACGACGTGCTGTCCGTCTCGATCCACGCCGACCCGCGCACCGACTACCCGTTCTACCTCGGCCACGCCGACGAGACCGGTACAGGCGACGGCCTCGGCTACAACATCAACCTGCCGCTGGCGCGCGGCGCCGCTGCTCCCCACTGGTTCGCGGCGCTGGAAACGGCCTGCATCCGGCTCGGCATGTTCGCACCGGAAGCGCTGGTTGTGTCGCTCGGCGTGGACACCGGCGGGGAACAGGGGACAGGCTTCGGCTTGCAGAGTGCGGACTTTCTACGCATCGGCGAGCGCATCGCCTGGCTCGGCCTGCCGACCGCCTTCGTGTTCGAAGGCGGGCATGCGCTGCCCGATGTCGGCATCAACACGGTCAACGTGCTCGAAGGTTTCGAGACGGCGGCCTGACACCTACGAACTCATGCAAAAAACACCCTCGATCGAATGGCAGTGGTGCAGCTTCGCCCAACTCTCCGGTGCCCAGCTGTACGAAGTGCTGGCCCAGCGCCAGCAAGTGTTTATCCTGGAGCAAGCCTGCCTGTACCCGGACATCGACGGCTACGACCTCGATGCGCACCACCTGCTCGGCTGGCGCGACATCGGCGGGCGGCGCGTGCTGGTCGCTTATTTGCGCTGCCTGGCCCCGGGCGCGAAATACACCGAGATGTCGCTCGGCCGGGTGTTGACCA
>JAQGLR010000264.1 GCA_028292765.1 Massilia sp.
GCGCGGCCCGCTGGCCTGGGCCGATGCAATCGGCCTGCATCACGTGGTAACCGTGCTGGCCAACCTCGGCGCCAGCTATGGCGAAGACCGCTACCGCGTGTCGCCGCTGCTGCGCCGCAAGCTCGCCGCGAATCCATCGGAGCCGCGTTTCCATGCACAGTGACCGGAATAGCAACCCCCAGGCGCTGGCCGAACTGGCCGGCAAGACCATGTACGAGCGCGACCCGGCCAGCCAGGCCCTGGGCATGACGCTCGATGCGATCCGGCCCGGCTATGCGCGCATGAGCATGCGCGTGCGCAGCGACATGCTCAACGGGCACGCGACCTGCCACGGCGGCTATATCTTCATGCTGGCCGACAGCGCGTTTGCCTTCGCCTGCAATTCGCACAATTTCAACACGGTCGGCGCCGGCTGCACGATCGACTACCTGGCGCCCGGCTTCGAGGGCGACATGCTGGTGGCGGAGGCGACCGAGCAGGCGCTGTCCGGCAAGACGGGCGTCTACGACGTCACCGTGACGAACGCGGAAGGGCGCACGATCGCGCTCTTCCGCGGCAAGTCGCACCGCGTCAGCGGCCTGGTGGCGCAAGTAGCGTAATCCAGAACGAGGAGGTCCAGATGGTCCAAGGTATCCCGACGCCAGGGGAGCTCGAACCGATCGAGCGCGCCAGCCGCGACGAACTGCAGGCATTGCAACTGGAACGGCTGCAGTGGTCGCTGCAGCACGCTTACGAGAACGTGCCGCACTACCGCAAGGCCTTCATTGAGGCCGGCGTGCACCCGGCCGACCTGAAGACCCTCGCCGACCTGGCCAAATTCCCGTTCACCGAGAAGAAGACCCTGCGCGACAACTACCCGTTCGGCCTGTTTGCCGTGCCGCGCGAACAGGTGGTGCGCGTGCACGCGTCCTCCGGCACCACCGGCCGCCCAACGGTGGTGGGGTACACGAAACGCGACATCGACACCTGGGCCGACGTCGTCGCGCGCTCGATCCGCGCGGCCGGGGGCCGTCCGGGCGACATGGTGCACGTCGCCTACGGCTATGGCCTGTTCACCGGCGGCCTCGGCGCCCACTACGGCGCCGAGCGCCTGGGCTGCACGGTGGTGCCGATGTCGGGCGGGCAGACCGAAAAACAGGTGCAGCTGATCTGCGACTTCCAGCCGTCGATCATCATGGTCACGCCCTCGTACATGCTCAATATCGTCGAGGAGTTCAAGCGCCAGGGGATCGACCCGGCGCAATCGTCGCTGAAGATCGGCATCTTCGGCGCCGAGCCGTGGACCGACGCCATGCGCCGCACCATCGAGGGGGAAGCGGGCATCGACGCGGTCGACATCTACGGCCTGTCCGAAGTGATGGGGCCGGGCGTGGCCAGCGAATGCATCGAGAGCAAGGACGGCCCGGTCATCTGGGAAGACCATTTCTACCCCGAGATCATCGACCCGGATAGCGGCGAAGTGCTGCCCGACGGCGAGGAAGGGGAGCTGGTGTTCACTTCGCTCACGAAAGAGGCGCTGCCGGTCATCCGCTACCGCACGCGCGATTTGACGCGTTTGCTGGCGCCGACCTCGCGTTCGATGCGGCGCATGGCCCGCATCACGGGCCGCTCGGACGACATGCTGATCATCCGCGGCGTGAACGTGTTCCCGAGCCAGATCGAAGAACTGATCCTCAACATGCCGGCGCTGGCGCCGCAATACCAGCTGCTGGTGGCGCGCGACGGCCATCTCGATACGCTCGAAGTGTTCGGCGAGCTGCGTGAAAGCGGCCAGCCGGCGGCGACGGTGGCAGCACTGTCGCGCGAACTCCAGCAATGCATCAAAACCCATGTCGGCGTGACGACCAAAGTGAGCTTGACGCCCCCGATGGGCATCGAGCGCACCCTGACCGGCAAGGCCCGGCGCGTCGTCGACAAACGCCCAAAATAAGCGCCCCAAGAATACCTGACGAGGAGAATTCCATGATCGACGCATTCATCTGCGACGCCATCCGCACCCCTTTCGGCCGCTACGGCGGCGCGCTCGCGCTCGGCCACCCGCTCGGCGCATCCGGCGCGCGCTATGCGCTGTGCGCGATGTGCATCGGCGTCGGCCAGGGCATCGCCCTCATCATCGAACGAGTCTGAGCATGGTCAAGGTCTACGAAATCGACGGCGTCCGTCCGGTCGTGCATGCCACAAGCTACGTGCACCCGACGGCGGTGCTGATCGGTGACGTCATCGTCGGGCCGCGCTGCTACATCGGCCCGCTGGCGTCGCTGCGCGGCGACTTCGGGCGCCTGGTGCTGGAGGAAGGCGCCAACGTGCAGGACAACTGCGTGATGCACGGCTTCGAAAACGGCGAAACCGTGATCGAGGTCGACGGCCACATCGGCCACGGCGCCGTGCTGCATGGCTGCCGCGTGGGGCGCAACGCGATGGTCGGCATGAACGCGGTCGTCATGGACGGCGCGGTCGTGGGCGCGGAATCGATCGTCGCCGCGATGAGTTTTGTCAAAGCGGGGATGCTCATCCCGCCGCGCAGCATGGTGATGGGCATGCCGGCACGCGTGATGCGCGCGCTCAAAGATGAAGAGATCAAGTGGAAGAGCTTCGGCACCCGGCAGTACCACCAGCTGGCGGTGCGCTCGCTGAACACCATGCGCGAGGTCGAGGCGTATACCGAAATCGAGCCGAACCGGCCCGTTTTTGACTTCGACAGCGGCCACGCGCCTAAAAAAACATCCTGAGGAGACACAATATGGCAAACACCCTGCAAAGCTGGATCGGCGGCCGCTGGATCGGCCAGGAAGCCCACACGCCGCTGCACAGCGCGCTCGACGGCCAACTGGTGTACCACACCCACCTGGAGAAGATCGACTTCGACGAAGCCGTGACCTATGCGCGCAAGACGGGCGTGCCCGGCCTGATGAAGCTCGACTTCCAGACCCGCGCCCAGCGCTTGAAAGCCCTGGCGCTGTACCTGATGGAGCGCAAGGAAGAGCTGTACGAGATTTCGCACCTGACCGGCGCCACCCGCCAGGACAGCTGGGTCGACGTCGAAGGCGGCATCGGCACCCTGTTCGCCTACGCCAGCATGGGCGGGCGCGAGCTGCCGTCGTCGAACGTGCTGCACGAAGGCCCGGCCATCGCCCTCGGCAAGCGCGGCGGCTTTGCAGGCACCCACATCCTGGTGCCGCGCGGCGGTCTGGCCGTGCACATCAACGCCTTCAATTTCCCGATCTGGGGCCTGCTCGAAAAATTCGCACCGAGCTTCCTGGCCGCGATGCCGTGCATCGTCAAGCCGGCCACCGCGACGAGCTACCTGACCCACGCGGTCGTGAAGATGATGATGGAATCGAAGCTGCTGCCGGAAGGCGCGCTGCAGCTCGTCATCGGCTCGACCGGCGACCTGCTGGACCGCCTCGCCGGTTTCGACGCCGTCACCTTCACCGGTTCGGCCGATACCGCGCTGAAGCTGCGCGCCAACCCGAACTTGCTGCGCGAGTCGGTGCCGTTCACGGCCGAAGCCGATTCGCTCAACTGCGCGATCCTGGCGCCGGACGTGACCCCGGACGACCCGGAATTCGAGCTGTTTGTAAAAGAAGTCGCGCGCGAAATGACCGGCAAGGCCGGCCAGAAGTGCACGGCCATCCGCCGCATCATCGTGCCCGAGGGGCACGTCGACGCGCTGGGCGAGCGCCTGCGCGAGCGCCTCTCTAAAATCGTCGTCGGCAACCCGAAGATGGAGGGCGTGCGCATGGGCGCGCTGGCCTCGATGGACCAGCACCGCGACGTGAGCGAACGGGTCGAGATGCTCGCCCGCGGCAACGAGGTGATCTTCGGCGCCCACCACGGTTTCAATCCGGTGGGCGAGGGCTGTGCTTCCGGCGCCTTCTTCTCGCCGACCCTGCTCCTGTGCCGCAACGCGGCCATCAACACGGCCGTGCACGACATCGAGGCCTTCGGCCCGGTCAGCACGATGATGACCTACCGCGACATCGACGAGGCGCTGCATCTCGCGGCTTTGGGGCGCGGCAGCCTGGTGACCACGCTGGCAACAAAAAGCCCGGCAATCGCCGGGCACGCGGTGCCGATCGCGGCCGCCTCGCACGGGCGCGTGCTGATCCTCGACCGCGAAGCGGCGGTCGATTCGACCGGCCACGGTTCGCCGCTGCCGCAACTCAAGCACGGTGGTCCGGGCCGCGCCGGCGGCGGCGAAGAGCTGGGCGGCATCCGCGCCGTGAAGCACTTCCTGCAGCGCGCGGCGGTGCAGGGTTCGCCGACGATGCTGACCGCCGTCACGGGAGAGTATGTGCGCGGCGGCGCTGTGAAAGAGTCGGAACTCCATCCGTTCCGCCGCCACTTCGAGGACCTGGAAATCGGCCACTCGCTGCTGACCCACCGCCGCACCGTGAGCGAAGCGGACATCGTCAACTTCGGCGGCGTCTCGGGCGACTACTTCTACATGCACTTCGACGAAATCGCGGCCAAGGACACGCAGTTCG
>JAQGLR010000195.1 GCA_028292765.1 Massilia sp.
CACCGGATCGTCATCGGCGACCAGCACGACACCGCGTTGTGGGGGAGGGGAGGCTGGCATCATGTTTCCTTCGCTAGGCGATCATGGCGTTCAGTGACTGCTGCACCGCCTGGAACTCGTCTTCCATGTCGGTCAGCAGGGCGGCCGCGCCCGTCACGCTGGCATTGCGGCCCATCTGTTCGAGGTTCTTGCACAGGCGCGCCAGGGTTTCGGCGCCGACGTTCGCGCTCGCCGACTTCAGGCTGTGCGCGACCCGGCGCACGGTATCGGCGTCATGCCCGACGACCGCCTGGCGCAGCGTGCGCAGGTGCTGCGGGGCGTCGCCGACATAGGCCTGGACCACTTTCTGCACCAGCGCGTCGCCGCCCTGCTGGCTGAGCGCGCGGATGTTGTCCAGCGCCCTGGCGTTGATCGCGTCGCGCTGGATCACTTCGCGCACTTCCGGCGGCAGCGTCGGCTCGGCCTCGCCGTGGTGCACGCTGCTTGACAGCGGCAGCGCGATCCAGCGCCCGATCGCGCCCGCCAGTTCGGCCTGGGTAAACGGTTTCGACAGGTAGTCGTCCATGCCGGCGGCAAGACAGGCTTCGCGGTCGCCCTGCAGCGCATTCGCGGTAATCGCGATAATGGGCAGCGTACGCGGCAGGCCGGCGCCCTGTTCGTCGCCGCGGATCGCCGCGGTGGCGGCAAAGCCGTCCATCAGCGGCATCTGGCAATCCATGAGTACCGCCTCGAACGTATTTCTGCGCACGGCCTCCAGCGCTTCGAGACCATTCTGCGCCACCTGCGCCTGCAGGCCCAGGCTCTCGAGCATGGCCTTGGCAACCTCGACATTGACCGGGTTGTCTTCCGCCAGCAGCACGCGCCGGATGCGCGCCGTTCCTTGGCCGCGCGGCGCCGGCGGAGGCGGCAGGAACTGCGGCGCCGGTGCGGTGAGGCCGCGCGCGCGGGTGCCGAGACAGGCGAACAGGTCGGCCGCGCGCGCCGGCTCGATCAGCTGGTAGGCCACGCCCGCCTCGCGCCGCTGGACCGGGTCGGCCGCCAGCCGCTCGGGGCTGAGCAGGATCAGGCGCGTGGGCCGCGTGAGCGGGTCGGCCTTGATCGTCGTGGCCAGCAGCAGGCCGCTCGACTGCGTCAGTTCCATGTCGACGACGGCGGCGTCGAACGGCTGGCCGGCGCTGGCGGCCGAGCGCAGGCGCGCGAACGCATCATGGGCCGTCGCCGCGCCCTCGCAGGCGACGTTCCAGGCGGCCAGGTGGCGCTCCAGGCCGATGCGGCTGGTCTCGTTCTCGTCGACCACCAGCACGCGGATGCCGTCCAGGGTGTGATGCGGTGTGTGGCCCGCTTCGCCGGGCGCGTCGGGGTCGACCCGGCGCTTGTCGAAACTGACGGTGAACCAGAACACGGAGCCTTGCCGGGCGCCGTTGTCGACCCCGATCGCCCCGCCCATCAGTTCCACCAGCTGCTTCGAGATCGCCAGGCCCAGGCCGGTGCCGCCGAACTTGCGGGTGGTCGAATCGTCGGCCTGCGAAAACGCTTCGAACAGGCGCGTACGCGCCTCGCGCGAAATGCCGATGCCGGTATCGATCACCTCGAAGCGCAGCATCACGGCCTGGCTGTCCTCGCTGGCGACGCGCACCCGCGCCTCGATCCGGCCCTGCTCGGTGAACTTGATGGCGTTGCCGAGCAAATTGGCCATGATCTGGCGCAGCCGGTTCGGGTCGCCGCAAATGGCCACCGGGATGTCGTTGGCGATGTCGAAATCGAGCGCGATGCCCTTGTTCTGGGCCTGCGGGGTGTAGACCGTATGGATGTCGTCGAGCAGGTCCCACAGGTTGAAATTGATGTATTCGATCGTAAGCTTGCCGGCCTCGATCTTGGAAAAATCGAGGATGTCGTTGATGATGACCAGCAGGTGCTCGCCCGAGCGCTTGACCAGGCGCGTGTAGTTGCGCTGGGTTTCGGAGAGGCTGGTACCGAGCAGCATTTCGGTCATGCCGAGCACGCCGTTCATCGGGGTGCGGATCTCGTGGCTCATGGTGGCCAGGAACGCGCTCTTCGCCCGGCTGGCAGCCTCGGCCGCGTTCTTGGCGCGCTCGAGCTGCTCGGTACGCACGCTCACCTGGCGTTCGAGTTCGTCGCGGTGCAGCGTGAGGGCGGCGCCGCGCCCCTCGATCTGGGCCAGCATGTCGTTGAAGCTGTCGATCAGCATGCCCAGTTCGTCGCTGCGCTGGTGCGCGACGCGCAGCGTGTAGTTCTGGCTCTCCGAGACCTTCCGCGCCGCCCCGATCAGCTTGGTGACCGGGTCGGCGATGCTGTGCGTGAAACGCCGCGCCAGCACCATCGCCACCAGCAGGGACACACACATCGCCGCGCCCGCCACGCCGACGCTGTCGCGGATGTCGCGCCACATCGGCAGCAGGTCCGCTTCGATCACCAGCACGCCGACCTGGGACTGGGCGCCCATCACCGGCCGGTACAGGCGCATGCGCGGCGACCACAGGCGCCCGCCCGCCAGGTTGGCCGCGCCCAGTTCCGCCGCGTCGGAAATCTGCAGCATCGGTTGTGGCTGGCCTTTCAGGTGCGCGGGCGAGTTGTAGGCGGCGAACAGGCGGCCCTTGCTGTCGTAAAGCGCGGCCAGCGAGATGTCGTCCTTGGTCTTGAGCGCGGCCAGCAGCGTGCCTGCCAGGCTGCGGTCGTTGAACACGAGGGCGTCGGCGCTGTTCACCGCCACCACGCCGGCCAGCGACGACAGCTGCGTGCCGGCTTCCTCGCGGTGCTTGAACACCGAGGCCACGGCGAAGGCGACGAAGACGAACAACAATGCCGTGCCGGTCGAGAGCAGCGACATCATCGTCAGTTTGCGGTTCAGGCTGGAGCGCGCTAAATTCGGCATGGAGGCAGTGTGCAGGGCGGCATGGCGATGCGGGCCGGCGCCCCACCGGCGCGCACATGCCCTCCTTGCAGAAATGCAAATTCCTGCAAGAAAAAATATTACGTTGGAGGGAGGGGGATGGCCTTGCGCTGGCGCAAGGCGGTTGGTGCAGGGAAAGTTGAGCCGGGTAGGGTGGGCGGGGGAAAATTAGTCCGGGGGACTAATTTCCCGCGCACGCGTTCAACGATTGCGCGCATGGTGATGCGCTTGATACCGGGAGACTGGAGTACGGGAACCAGGATAAAAATATCACGGTCACTCCTGGGCTGGTTGAATGGCCCTCATCAGCGTATGCAACCGGGCTGTCGGGAACACTGGACAGCCCGGTTACGTCTTCCTAGCAACACCCCCCGCTGCGCCCCGAGCCGTAGCGCGCTTCCTGGCGCTCGCGGAAGAACTCCTCGTAGGTCATCGCGGGTTGATCCGGATGCTCGCGCTCCATGTGCGCGAGGTAGGTGTCGTATTCCGGCAGGCCGACCATCAGGCGCATGCTTTGCCCGAGATAGCGGCCTGCCTGGGCGAGGGTGGAGAACATTACGACACCTGCGGCGACGGGGCAGCAACGAAGGGCGACTCTTTCACGGTCGGGTTGTTGCTGTTGCGGGCGTTGATCACCGTGCGGATGCCGTAGTACAGCACCGCGAGGACGACGACCATGAAGAAGCCGGCCAGCGCGGCGTCGAGGTAGTCGTTGAAGATGATCCGCTCCATCTGCGCGAGCGACTTGGCCGGCGCCAGGACCTGGCCCTGGTCGAGCGCCGCCTGGAACTTCTGCGCGT
>JAQGLR010000318.1 GCA_028292765.1 Massilia sp.
GAACACGGTGACGGTGTCGCCCGGCTGGAGCTGGACGTTGTCCGGCCCTTGCGGATTGGTGAAGACATTGCCGAGATTGAAAGGAATCAGGCTGACGCTCAGGTCAGCGCGGTTGATGCGCTCGACAACCGCGTAATCCCAGTTGATTTCGTCGATCAGGCCGCCGATACGTGAGGCGATCGTACGCTCTTCGCCCTCGGCGGTCCGCTCGCCCTCACCCAGCGCCGCGCTGCGCCCAATCCCCATCTGCTCGCGGTCCTGTTCGGTCAGACGCTCATCGCTGCGCAGGTCGCGGACCTCTTCGCTCGTCGCCACTGCATTGTTCTGGCGCTTGATCGAGCTGCGGGTGATCAGGTATTCGCGGCTCGGGATCAGGTCGCTCACGCGCATGTTCGATTTGAACGGCACGCGCACCGCCTGGTCGACATTGCCGCGCAATACCACGGCATTCGAGAAGTCCGGGGTAATCGAGGTGATGTTCAGGACGTCGCCGTTCTTCAGGCTGCGCTTGAGGCCTTCGCCGTTCAGGGCGAACTGCTCGACGCTGCGCGGCTGGCTGCGGCTCTGGTCGATACGCTCGAGGAAGGCGCGGCGCGGATCTGCCACCACCGGCAGGCCGCCGGCCAGGTCGAGCAGCGATTCGATCGTGTCGCCGTTGCCCTTGATCTCGTAGATCGCCGGCGCGTTGACCTTGCCCACGAGCGCGACGAAGCCGCCCGCCGGCGGAATCACGATCGTGTCGCCATCCTGCAGCTTGATGTCACCCGATTTGTCGCCCTTGGCGATGAAGGCATACAGGTCGAGTTCGGCAGCGACCCTGCCGCCACGTTTGACCTGCACGCGGCGCATGCTGCCGTTGGCGTTCGGGCCGCCGCTGGCGAAGAGTGTCGTCACCAGCGTCGACAGGCTCGACACGGTGTAGGTGCCCGGCCGTTTGGCCTGGCCCACCACGTACACAGTCGTCGAACGCAGTTGCCCGAAGGTCACGTTGACGGTGACGCCCTTGTACAAACGCGCAATGGCCGAGCGGATAACGCCTTCTGCCGAGCCCGCCTTCACGCCCGCCAGCACAACCGTGCCGACAGTCGGGATCGAAATCGTGCCGCTGCGGTCGATGGTCGCGCGGTAATCGATATCGATGGTGCCGGTTCCGCGGATGAGCAGCTCGTCGCCAGGGCCGAGCGGCTGGTCGGCCGGCAGTGGTCCTCCGCCGATCGGCGCAAAGGCAGACTGTGCGGACTCGAAAAAGCCGGCGCCGAAGACAGGCAGGATTTGCCCGGTACTGTCGGACAGGAACTTCTGGAATTCGCTGATCACCTCGGGCGCACGCCGGGCGGCACCTTCGGCACGCTCTCCAGTGCGCTGGGTGGCGGTGCCGCTCTGCGACCGATCCGCCCGATCGTTGTTCGTGATCCGGACCTTCTGCGGGGGCGCAACTGGTGCGCTGACGGAGCTCTGCGCGGCCGGCACCTCCTGGCCGAACAGGTCGTCCCGGCTGCCCGTGCCTTGAGCGGACGCGCCAATACTGGAAACGGCCAGGGTGACAGCCAAAAAACCGGTGCTAATCTTGAACATTGGTGATGGAGCGCGGAGGGACGCGGGACTTATATGAACAACTCGCGATTTTAACCGATTAGTTGGCTGCCGGAAATGGGTCAATAATCTTAATGCCCGATAAAAGTGCTTTTTTCTATCTCACCTTCATCACATTTACCACAGCAGTGCATTGCCTTATCTCAATAACAATGCCAAGGACGCTGCGTAGCCTGACTGCGGGGCCAGCGCCACGCCCCGCCCTGCCAAGCGCCGCCGACGCGAGCTTGCGCAGGAATAAGGGCGTTGTGCCCACGAAATAATGGCTGAGTTAATTGATATGCCGCACTTAAATCGGCGGCAGTGATAAAGCGTGAGAATTTAACCAGATATTCTTATTGGAAAAACCACCTGTTAATAATTGCCTGTTCCCAGCTTCTGTTTATTTCATGTTCTTGCGCACGCCGTTCAGGCCTTGCGCACCGTTTGCTCGATCGCCCCGAACACCGACTTTCCCTTCGCATCCAGCATCTCGATCCGGATCGTGTCGCCGAAGCGCATGAACGGCGTGTCCGGTTCCGCATCGGCGATGCTCGAGTAGCCGAGCGTAGCGTCCTTGTTCGACACCGCTCCCGAGCCGACGATGCTGCCGGCGCGCAACTTGCGGCTTTTGCACAGGTGCGCAATCAGTTGCGGAAAGTTGAACGCCATGTCGACTCCGGCATCCGGCTGCCCGACCAGGTGGCCATTCCAGGTCGATCGCAGCGGCAGGTGCAGCTTGCCGCCGCGCCAGGACTCGCCCAGCTCGTCCGGGGTCACCGCCAGCGGCGAGAAACCCGTGGCCGGTTTCGACTGCAGGAAACCGAAGCCATTGGCGAGCTCGGCTGGCATCAGCTTACGCAGCGACACATCGTTGGCCAGCATCAGGAGCCGGATGCGGCCGTGCGCCTCGTCGGGGGTGGCGCCCATCGGCAGGTCGTCGACGATCACGGCGACGCCGGCTTCGAAATCGATGCCCCACTCTTCATGCGCCAGCACGATGTCGTCCGTCGGGCCGAGCAGCTCACCGCTGCCGCCCTGGTAGATCAGGGGCTCTTCCAGTTCGACGTGGTCGAGGTAGGCGGCACCAATGGCCAACTGGAAAGCCCGGGGCAGGGGCGCCATGCACTGGGCCGGATCGAAGTCGAAGGCGCGGCGCGCCTGGCCGGCATTGAGCTGCGCGGTCAAGGCTTCCAGCTGGGGCGCGATGAAGGCCCAGTCATCGAGCGCGGCCTGCAGCGTCGGGCAGATGGCGTCGGCCATGTGCGCGCTCTTGAGGTCGCGCGAAACGACGGCCAGCTGGCCGTCGCGGCTGCCGTCCTTGATCGTGGCAAGTTTCATGTGCGGTCGAGGAGTATTCGGACCGCCATTGTATTTAAAACAGGCCGAGCACGCCGAGGCCGATCGAGCGCTGGAAATAGTTGTAGTCGATCAGGCTCTGGCCGTATCCGGCGAAGACCTGGGCGTAGCCCTTCAGGTTGCCTGCCAGCGGGAAGGCCCAGCCGGCCTGGATGGCGCCGCGGTCCGTGTGGAAGTTGTAGCGCATCGTCGACGAATAGATGTGGCCGTCGCGGCGGTAAGCCAGCGCCAGGTCGCCCCGGCCCATGTAGTCGACCAGGTCCGGGTTGTCGTCGTCGTCCTCGCTCAGGCGTTTCCAGACGCGGGCGGTGGCCGACAGGCCGCCCTTCTCGATGCCGAACTGGGCGTACAGCCGGTTCCAGCTGCGCGAGAGCGTGCCCGACTGGCCGTTCGACTGGTGGTTCAGGCCCAGGCCGACATGGCGCAGCTGCACCCCGCCAATCTCGATGCCGATCGGGGCGATCGCCATCACTTCCGGCTGGTAGTTGGTTTCGCGGAACGGGCTCGAGGCCTCGCTGTTGGCCGCCTGCCAGAAGCTGTTCTGGGTGTAGCCGAACCACAGGTCGACCGGTTTGCCGAAGGCGCCCTCCACCATCTTCATCTTGAAGCTCAGCTGGAAGGCCAGTTCGGACTTCGACAGGTCGGCGTCGCCGGTCAGGCGGTAGGGCTCGTAAGGCTCTTCGTTGGGGCGGTAGGTGCGGGTCGCGATCAGGTAGCTGGCGTGGTGCGGCCGGAACTTGAAGACGCCACGCTCATAGGGCGCGTCCAGCTCCCAGTGGTCGAGCTGGCTGAACCTGGCGCTGCTCTCGGCCGAAGGCTGTGCCGTGACCACCGGCACCGTGGTGGCGGGAGCGCCGTCCGCCGAATTGACGACGACGGCCGCTTCGGTGCGCGGCGCAGGTGTGGCAGCGAGCTTGTCGAAGCAGGCCAGGCGGGCGACGTTGTCGGCGATGTTGGCGCAATCGCCCACGACTTTCGGCGCGTCCTGGGCAAAGACGTTGGCGGCGTACAACAGCGGAAGGGAAAGCAGGAGGGTGCGGTGTGGATGAGGCATCTTGAACGGGGAAACGGTTGCGGAAATACGCCGTCGCGCCCGACTGCCGCACTAAATTGCACAACGCCGACCACGCTCGACGCGAGTCACTATGCAGTGTGCGTGAAAACCGGGGGTTCCGGCGCACGCCTGTCTGTTCCGTTTCTACGCTCTTCCGGCATTCGTATCAGCCCGCCGCAAGCAAGTCCAGCTGGGCCTGCTCCAGGAAACACCACTCGCCCTCCTTCAATCCCAGCGCCTCGAGGCTCAAGCCACCGATCGCGGAACGATGCAGGGCGCCGCAATGGTTGCCGGCCGCGGCCAGCATGCGCTTGACCTGGTGGTACTTGCCCTGCTCCAGCACGATCTCGAGCTGGTGCTCGCCGCGCTGCACACAGGACACGGCGCGCAGCGGCGCCGGTTCGTCGTGCAACTGGACGCCGGCTAATAATTGTTCCACCAGTTCGGGCGTCACCGGTTCCGCGGTCGATGCCTGGTAGACCTTCGGCACGTGGCGCTTCGGCGACGATTGGGCGTGGATGAAGGGACCGTCGTCCGACATCAGGAGCAGGCCCGTGGTGTCGTGGTCGAGCCGGCCGACCGGCTGCACCTCGCGCCAGCCGAACTGTTCCGGCAACAGCGTCAGCACGCCCGGATGGTGGCTGGGCTTGCGCGAGCATTCGAAATTGGCCGGCTTATACAAGGCGATATACACGCGCTCGCGGTACACCCATTCCTCGTCGAACACGGTCAGCACGAGGCCGTCCGTTTCCACGGCGAGCTTGTAATTGTCTTCGATTGCGCCGTTCACGGCGACGTCGCCGTCTTCGATCAGGGCACGGCAATACTTGCGGGTACCGAAGCCTTGCGACTGCAAGACCCGGTCCAGGGATAATTTACTCATGGGCGAGACTTTAACAGAAGGCCCTGTTGTGGCATAGGTTGGCAGAATGTTACCGCACGGATATTGAACAGACGTACGTTTGACTTAAATCAATCGTACCGGGATATCCATTGATAGACTTCAACTCCATTAGGAATCGGCCTACGGCACGTCCGGAATTCATAAGAGACGGCTAGGATTAATTACCAACCAAGTAGAGGAATTCCATGCAAACAGTGAAGCTTGTGTCCCATGCCACCCTGCTACCCGCCGCGTCCGCATCGGTCAAAGCCACGCGCCTATCGCTGGCGCGTTCACAGTCGACCCTGTTCCCCACGCGGCTGGCACTGGCCCGGTGGACGGCCGGCGGCGACGTGCCCCACCTGCACAGCAACGCCAGCGCACCGCTGCGCGCCGCCTGGTTCACGCGCGTCCAGCGCGATTTCCAGGCCTGGCTCGACAGCGGCGGCTTTGTCCAGCATGACGATGACGACGCGGCGGAGGCTGTCGACGCCGGCGCGCAGCCTGGCGCTGCACGGCTTCGCATTGTCAGGCCTGACGGCAACGCGGTTTGATGTACGAGCACTCTGCCGAAGGGACGTAGGGTGGGCACCCAAATGAAAACGACGGCTTGCGCCGTCGTTTTCGCTCCCAGGAAGAGCTGCTACAGTGAGGAATTGAATTCTCTCGAAACCCGCACGCATGCGGGGAAGTAGTGTTGCCAGATAGGTCGATCAGAAACAGGTGACACCGGTTGTCGATCGCTCTTCCTGGAAGAACTACAAGCTTCACTATAGGATATTTTGCGGAACTTTCAAGGAACTTATTGATCTTCGTCAGTTCAACTTGGGCACCGCAGGACCCGACACGGCCTTCACCGCCCCTGCCCCGACCGAGGCGCCGAACTTCTTCAGTACCCG
>JAQGLR010000337.1 GCA_028292765.1 Massilia sp.
GTCACCGCTGCGCTGGCCGCCGTCGCCGCGGCCACGTCTTCGCGTGCACGCGCGGCGCCGGCGCCGTCGTCGAGCGCCAGGCCCATGGCCTTGACGGCGTCGGCCATCTTCGGCGTCGCGCCGCGCACGGCCACCGCGTTCAGGCGGTATTTCTTGAGCAGGTCGACCAGCGCGCGCCAGTCGATATAGGCGGTCTCGCCCGCGATGGCGCCAACGTCGATCACCGCGAATTCATCTTCGAAAAAATCCGATGTGCCCCCGGTCATCTGCTTGAGCGCCGCATCGATCGCAAGCGGGTCGACCGAATGCAGGATCGCCGAGATGGCGACGACCGTGGAGATCTTGATTTCGATGGGCAGGAAAGACGGGGTTTTCGACATAAACGGTTCAGGTTGGATGAGCCCGTGCATTCTACTGTGAAATTTGCTGAAAAGGGCAGCACTTACCAATCATTCCTATAGGCAATATAGCGTGGTTTCCCGTTCCGTATTTTGGCCGCGATGGCTGTTTGGAAACCCGTTGTCAACCCTGTGGAGATACAGGTTGTTTTCCATGAATAAGCTGATAAGATTGACTTCGCTCAAACGCGAACGCGGGCGTGAAATTACCATGCGGGTTTCCGCCAGTGGTTTATGCGGCATGCATGGTTCGCATTCCTGCTCCGCGTTTGCATCGCCCTTTAATAATCCTGGCCAAGCCAGATACCGGAGACAGCAATGGAAGACGTCGTCATCGTAGCCGCGGGCCGCACCGCGGTCGGCAAATTCGGCGGGTCGCTCGCCAAGGTTCCCGCCGCCGAACTCGGCGCGCAGGTGATCCGCCAGTTGCTCGCGCAAACCGGCATCGACCCGGCCACCATCAGCGAAGTCATCCTGGGCCAGGTGCTGACCGCCGGCGCCGGCCAGAACCCGGCGCGCCAGGCCGTCATCAAGGCCGGGCTGCCCGACATGGTGCCGGCTTACACCATCAACAAGGTCTGCGGCAGCGGCCTGAAGGCCACCCACCTGGCGACCCAGGCGATCCGCTGCGGCGACGCCAACATCGTCATTGCCGGCGGCCAGGAAAACATGAGCGCTTCGCCGCACGTGCTCAACGGCTCGCGCGACGGCTTCCGCATGGGCGACGCCAAGCTGGTCGACACCATGATCGTCGACGGCCTGTGGGACGTCTATAACCAGTACCACATGGGCGTCACGGCCGAGAACGTTGCACGCAAGTACGATATCTCGCGCGCCGAGCAAGACGAGTTCGCGCTACAGTCGCAGCTCAAGGCAGAGGCCGCCCAGAAGGCGGGCAAGTTCAGGGACGAAATCATCCCGATCGAGATCCCGTCGAAAAAGGGCGCGGTCGTGTTCGACACCGACGAATACCCCAAGCTCGGCAGCACCATCGAGGCGCTCTCCAGCCTGCGCCCGGCCTTCAACAAGGAAGGCAGCGTCACGGCCGGTAACGCCTCCGGCCTGAACGACGGCGCCGCCGCCGTGATCATGATGAGCGCCTCGAAAGCACGCGAACTGGGCCTGACGCCGCTGGCACGCATCAAGGCCTATTCGTCGTCGGGTCTGGACCCGACCATCATGGGCATGGGCCCGGTGTCGGCTTCGCGCCTGTGCCTGCAAAAGGCCGGCTGGACCCACGACCAGGTCGACCTGATGGAAATCAACGAGGCGTTCGCGGCGCAGGCGGTGGCCGTGAACAAGGAAATGGGCTGGGACACGTCGAAGATCAACGTCAACGGCGGCGCGATCGCGCTCGGCCACCCGATCGGCGCCTCCGGCGCGCGGGTGCTGGTGACGCTGCTGTACGAAATGAAACGCCGCGACGCCAAGCGCGGCCTGGCGAGCCTGTGCATCGGCGGCGGGATGGGCGTGGCGCTCGCGGTCGAACGCGACTGACACAAATAAGGGTTTTCAAAGTACGTAAAGGGGCCTTGAGAAACCGTAGCGAGCGGAAGGAGTGTTGGCCGAGTCACCAAGGTGGTCCTGCTCGCTGTACTGAATGTACAGCGAGCACCGCAGGCCGACAATCCGACGCGCAGCAGGTTTATCAAGGCCCCCCCATAAAAACAGGAGAAGACAATGGCACGAGTAGCATTAGTAACCGGCGGTATGGGCGGCCTCGGCGAAGCGGTATGCATCAAGCTGGCGGCACTCGGATACACGGTCGTCACGACGCACTCGCCGGGCAGCACCAAGGTCGAGAGCTGGCTGGCATCGATGCGCGAGCAGGGCTTCAACTTCAAGGCCTATCCCTGCGACGTGGCCGACTACGAGTCGGCCCAGGCGTGCGTGAAGCAGGTCGAGCAGGAAGTCGGCCCGGTCGACGTGCTGGTGAATAACGCCGGCATCACGCGCGACATGACCTTCAAGAAGATGGACAAGGTCAACTGGGATGCGGTCATCAAGACCAACCTCGACTCCGTCTTCAACATGACCAAGCCGGTCTGCGACGGCATGGTCGAGCGTGGCTGGGGCCGCATCATCAACATCTCGTCGGTCAACGGCCAGAAGGGCGCTTTCGGCCAGACCAACTATTCGGCGGCCAAGGCCGGCATGCACGGCTTCACCAAGGCGCTGGCGCTGGAAGTGGCGCGCAAGGGCGTGACCGTGAACACCATTTCGCCAGGCTATATCGGCACCAAGATGGTGATGGAGATCCCGTCCGAGG
>JAQGLR010000339.1 GCA_028292765.1 Massilia sp.
TTTTCGTACATGGGCAATGCCGCGATGCACCCGCGCCAGGTGCCGTGCTGGGTGACGCACACGAATGCGCAGACCCACGACATCATCCGTAACGGCCTCGACCGCAGCCCGATGTACACCGGCGTCATCGAAGGGGTCGGCCCGCGCTATTGCCCCTCGATCGAAGACAAGATCCACCGCTTCGCTTCAAAGGAGTCGCACCAGATCTTCCTCGAGCCGGAAGGCTTGACCACGCACGAGATCTACCCGAACGGCATCTCGACCAGCCTGCCGTTCGACGTGCAGATCGCTCTGGTGCGCTCGATGAAAGGCATGGAAAACGCCTTTATCCTGCGTCCCGGCTATGCCATCGAATACGATTATTTCGACCCGCGCGGCCTGAAATCCTCGCTCGAGACCCGGGCCATCCGCGGCCTGTTCTTCGCCGGCCAGATCAACGGCACCACCGGCTACGAGGAAGCGGCGGCGCAGGGCCTGCTGGCCGGCATGAACGCGGCGCTGCAAACCAAAGGGCAAGAAGCCTGGACCCCGGGCCGCTCGGAAGCCTATCTTGGCGTGCTGGTCGACGACCTCACGACCCAGGGCGTGGCCGAACCCTACCGCATGTTTACCAGCCGCGCCGAATACCGCCTGTCGCTGCGCGAAGACAATGCCGACATGCGCCTGACGGAAATCGGCCGCAAGCTCGGCGTGGTCGGCGACGCGCAGTGGCAGGCTTTTGAAACAAAACGCGAAGCCGTCGCCCGCGAACTCGAGCGCCTGCGCTCGACCTGGGTCAACCCGCGCATCCTCGCTGCCAGTGAATCCGAGCGCGTGGTGGGCCAGGCGCTCGAGCGCGAGTACAACCTCGCCGACCTGCTGCGCCGCCCGAACGTCGGTTACGACACCCTGATGACGATGACGGGCAGCGAAGGACAAGCGCTGGCCGGCCCGGGTGTGGCAGATCCCGCCGTCAAAGAGCAGGTCGAAATCCAGCTGAAATACGCCGGCTACATCGACCGCCAGGCGAAAGAGGTGGAGCGCCACGACCACTACGAAAACCTGAAACTGCCCGACAACCTGGACTACCTGGAGATTGCCGCGCTGTCGATCGAAGTGCGCCAGAAGCTCGATAAACAGCGTCCGGAAACCCTGGGCCAGGCTTCGCGCATCTCGGGCGTCACCCCGGCGGCGATCTCGCTGCTGCTGGTGCACCTGAAAAAGCGCGGCGCCAAGGGTTTTACAGGCGGTTTTACCGCAACCCCAACCGAGGAGCCCGCACAGTGAAGGGTTTTGACCGCGCCGCACTGGCGCAAGTACTGGATGACGGCATCAAGGAAATGGGCCTGAATGTCGGGCCCGAGCAGCGCAGCCAGCTAATGGATTACCTGGCGCTGATGGCCAAGTGGAACAGCGTCTACAACCTGACCTCGCTACGTGACCCGATGCAGATGGTCACGCACCACCTGCTCGACTCGCTCGCCGCGGTGCCGGCATTTTTTGGCGCCCGGAATGTGCTCGACGTCGGCGCAGGGGGCGGGCTGCCCGGCATCGTGCTGGCGATCGCGCGCCCGGACATGAAAGTGTCGCTGATCGACACCGTGCATAAAAAGACCGCCTTTCTCACCCAGGTAAAAGCGGAACTGGGACTGGCCAACGTGACGGTGTACACGATGAAAGTGCAGGACTTGCAGGCCGGGCCCTTCGACGTGATCACCTCGCGCGCCTTTGCCGACCTGTCCGATTTCGTCAACTGGTCCGGACACCTGCTGGCCGAGGGCGGGCAATTCATCGCCCTGAAAGGGGTGGCGCCGCCGGAGGAGCAGGAGCGGCTCCCCGGGGAGTGGAAAGTGCGGGAATTACGGCCTTTGAGCGTGGCAAAACTGGAAGCGGAGCGTCACCTGGTATTCATCGTCAGGTCCACAAAACAAGCATAACCATATAAATGATTTATACCGTTTTAACCGATTAAACCGTTTATTTGGTTTAAAGGATATGAACAGTATGACTTGATGGTGTAGTGTCCGGATAAGAATAGATGGCAAAAATATTTTGCGTTGCAAACCAAAAGGGCGGCGTCGGCAAGACGACCACCAGCGTGAATCTGTCGGCCGGCCTGGCCAAGCTGAATCAGCGTGTGCTGCTGGTCGATCTCGACCCGCAGGGCAATGCGACGATGGGCGCCGGCATCAACAAGGCGTCGCTGAAGGCATCGACTTACCAGGTGCTGCTCGGCGAAGCGGAGGTCGGTGAGGCGCGGCTGCGTTCCGAGGCCGGGCGCTTCGACGTGCTGCCGGCGAACCGCGAACTGGCCGGCGCCGAAGTCGAGATGGTCGAGCTCGACAACCGCGAGCGCCGCCTGAAGGATGCGCTGGCCCAGGTCGATGCGGACTACGACTTCATCCTGGTCGACTGCCCGCCGGCGCTGTCGATGCTGACCCTGAACGGCCTGTGCGCCGCGCATGGCGTGATCATCCCGATGCAGTGCGAGTACTACGCGCTCGAGGGCCTGTCGGACCTGGTCAACACGATCAAGAAGGTGCACGCGAACCTGAACACCGACCTCAAGATCATCGGTTTGCTGCGCGTGATGTTCGACCCGCGCATGACGCTGTCGCAGCAGGTGTCGGCACAGCTCGAGCAGCACTTCGGCGGCAAGGTCTTTAAAACCATCATCCCGCGCAACGTTCGCCTGGCCGAAGCGCCGTCCTACGGCATTCCCGGCGTCGTCTTCGATCCCTCATCGAAAGGCGCGCAAGCCTATATCGCGTTCGGGGCCGAAATGGTCGAGCGCATCAAGACAATGTAACGGTCTAGAGTAACTACAGAGAGTTATCCACAATGGCGACAAAAAAACTCAAGGGCCTCGGCCGCGGTCTCGATGCACTGCTCGGGGGAGACATGGACAGCGCACCGGCCCAGGCCGGGGCCCCGTCCTCGCTTTCCATCTCCCGGCTCCAGCCCGGAAAATACCAGCCGCGCACCCGCATGGACGAGGGGGCGCTGAACGAACTGGCGGCATCGATCAAGAGCCAGGGCGTGATGCAGCCGGTGCTGGTGCGCCCGGTCGACGGCGGCCGAGGTGGGCAATATGAGATCATCGCCGGCGAACGGCGCTTCCGCGCGGCGCAGATCGCCGGCCTGGCCGAGATCCCGGTGCTGGTGCGCGAAGTGGACGACCAGGCCGCCGCCGCGATGGCCCTGATCGAGAACATCCAGCGCGAAGACCTGAACCCGCTGGAAGAAGCGCAGGGCATCGCGCGCCTGATCTCGGATTTCGACTTCACCCACGAGCAGGCGGCGACGGCGGTAGGGCGCTCGCGCAGCGCCGTGTCGAACCTGCTGCGCCTGGTGAACCTGGCAGGACCCGTGCAAACCATGCTGATGGCCGGCGACATCGACATGGGCCACGCGCGCGCGCTGCTGTCGGTCGACAGTGCCAGCCAGATCACGCTGGCGAACCAGGTGATTGCGAAACGCCTGTCGGTGCGCGAAACCGAGAAGCTGGTCGCCCGCGCGCTCGAAGAGCAGGCAAGCGGGGTGCAGCCGCCGCGCCAGAAAGACAAGTCGGGCGACATCGTCCGCCTGGAAGAAGAGCTGTCGGACAAGCTGGCGACGCCGGTCGTGTTCAAGATGGGGCCGAAGGGCCGCGGCCAGATGATCATCGACTTTGCCGACCTCGACATCCTGGAAGGTTTGCTGTCCCGGCTGCGCGCCTAGGCAAGCCCGGCCGATGGCACGCCGGGCAGATGCGGAATGGCTACAGTAAAACTACGGTAGCGACAGGGGCGCATGCGCCGGGCGACCTGCCTGGCACATCAGCGTCCCCGGGCGCCGTTTCCACCACGAAGGGCACCGAAAACTCAAGTTTTATGTCACATTTCCAGCCCCGATGCATACTCCTGCACAACTGGAATCGTTTGACTCACACGGCCTAAGGAACTTATAATCCCGCTGATTCATGTAATTACCACACCGTAACTCGGTTCTAATGGCCAAGGCGAAAGAATAAAAATGTTGCGCCTGGTCTCCCTGCAATTGATCGCGACAGCGACGGTCGGCCTCCTTGCCGCCTTGCTGGGGGGGTGGTCTGCGGCCTTTTCGGCGGTACTCGGCGGAATTTGTTGTGTTGTCCCGAACGCCATCATGGCGGTACGTCTGTTCGCCGGCACCAAAAAGCCTGGCGGGGCCAACCCTGCAACATTTTTCATCTGGGAATTTGTAAAGATTGCACTGACGGTCGCCCTGTTGTGGCTGGCCGCAACGCTGTACCGCGACCTGAACTGGCTGGCGCTTCTCGCCGGGTTCATCGTGGCGCTAAAAAGTTACATATTCTTATTATTTAGGCACTGATATGACGACAACCGTAGAAGGCGCAGCAAATCACGCGCCCACCGCATCAGAGTACATCAAGCACCACCTGGGCCACCTGTCGAACCATCACCAGCAGGGTCCGGTCGATTTTTCGATCATTCACTACGACACCATGTTCTGGTCGATCGCGATGGGTGTGCTCGCCTGCCTGGTCATGTGGATGGCCGCGCGCCGCGCCACTTCGGGCGTGCCGGGGCGCTTCCAGGCTGCTGTCGAGATGCTGGTCGAAATGGTCGAAGACCAATCGAAATCGATCGTCCATGGCGACCGAAGCTTCATCGCTCCGGCCGCACTGACCGTGTTCGTCTGGGTTGCCCTGATGAACTCGCTGGACTTCTTGCCGGTCGACCTGTTCTCGGCCGCCTTTGGCTGGTTCGGCGTCGAGCACCTGTTCCCCTACCACCGCGTGGTCCCGACCGCCGACCTGAACGGCACCATCGGTATTTCGCTGGGCGTGCTGGTCCTGATGATTTACTACGGCATCAAGATCAAGGGTTTCGGCGGCTGGCTCCACGAATT
>JAQGLR010000356.1 GCA_028292765.1 Massilia sp.
CACCCGCTTTCCGGCGCAGTACGAGGCGGTTATCGCGCACCGCAACGGCGCCGATTGCGACATGCTCGAGGCCGAGCGCGCCGTGCTCGGCCTGGACCATGCGGTGGTCGGCCGGGCGCTGGCCGAACACTGGAAGTTCCCGCCGCTGATCCAGCGCGCCATCGCCCACCACCACGCGCCGATGGCGCAGGACCTGGGCGCGATTCCTAGCGTCGTGCACGTGGCCGATGCCATCTTCCATGCGCTCGACCTGGCCAGCTACGCCGATGAACAGGTGCCGCACATCGCGCAGAACGCCTGGGACAGCCTCGCCATTGACGGGGCCGGGCTGCGCCGTGTGTTTAAAGACACTGAATCCGAATTTGATAACGCGTGTCAGATCCTGACTGCATCGAGCTGAGAACCAGAATTGCCATGACGACGACCTTATCCCCCCCTGTCGACCCCACCCGCCTGCTCGGCGAACTCGAAGCGCTGGTGGCCAACCCGTCCTCGCAGCTCGAGCAAGCGATGCAACGGCTCGAAGAAGACATTCGCAAGCGTGAATCGGCCGAGGCGGAGCTGACGCGCCGCAATAACGAGCTGACCGAACTGAACGCGCAGCTGTCGATGGCGCAGGAGCAGCTGATGCAATCCGAGAAGCTGGCCTCGATCGGCCAGCTGGCCGCCGGCGTGGCGCACGAGATCAACAATCCGATCGGCTACGTGTTCTCGAATTTCGAAACGCTGGGCAGCTACATCGCCCGCATGCTGACCATGTTCGAGCATTACCAGCGGGCCGAGGCCAGCATCGGCGACAGCACCGTGCGCGACGCGCTCAGTGCGCAGCGCGCCTCGATCGACCTCGACTTCCTGATCGAGGACATCCCGGTGCTGATGGCCGAGTCGCGCGAAGGCATCAGCCGGGTGCGCAAGATCGTGCAGGACCTGAAGGATTTCTCGCGGGTCGACGCCAACCAGGAATGGCAGTGGGCCAGCCTGCATGCAGGCATCGACTCGACCTTGAACATCGTCGGCAACGAGGTCAAATACAAGGCGGACGTGGTCAAGGAATACGGCGACATTCCCGATATCGAATGCCAGCCGTCGCACATCAACCAGGTGATCATGAACATCGTCATCAACGGCGTGCATGCGATCGGCCCGGAACGGGGCCGCATCACGATCCGTACCGGTTGTGACGACACCCATGTATGGATCGAGATCGCCGACACCGGCACCGGGATCCCGAAGGAAATTCAGACGCGCATCTTCGACCCGTTCTTTACCACCAAGCCGATCGGCTCTGGCACCGGGCTCGGCCTGTCGCTGTCGTACGGCATCATCCAGAAGCACAACGGCCAGATCGATGTGCAGAGCGCTCCCGGCTGCGGCACCACCTTCCGCATCACCTTGCCGATCCGCCGTGTGGTACAGCCGGCCGCGGCGCAGGAGGCGTGATGCAAGGTGGCGACATCAAGCCGGCCAACGCCGCGCGCGCCGGCTCCATCCTGTGCGTCGACGATGAACCGAATATCTTGTCGGCGTTGCGGCGTCTGTTCCGCGCGCAGGGCTACGACGTCCTGACGGCGCACAGCGCGCGCGAAGGCCTGGCGGTGCTGGACGCGCGCCCGGTCGATCTGGTCATTTCCGACATGCGCATGCCCGAAATGGACGGCGTGCAATTCCTCGAACAGGCGCGCGCGCGCTGGCCCGACACCTTGCGCCTGCTGCTTACCGGTAACGCCGACGTGCGCCTGATCCTCGATGCCGTCAACCGCGGCGAAATTTACCGCTACATCACCAAACCGTGGGACGACCACGAGATGACGCTGGTCGTGCGCCACGCGCTGGAGCACCAGGACCTCGAGCGCGAACAGCGTCGGCTCGAAGCGCTGACCGCGCACCAGAACGACCAGCTGCGCGAGCTGAACCAGAGCCTGGAAGCGAAAGTGGCCAGCCGCACCGAGGAATTGCGCAAGGTGCTCGACGATCTGGTCGGCTTCAACGACAAGCTCAAACGCAATTTCCTGACCTCGATCCAGGTGTTTTCGAGCCTGATTGAACTGCGCGGCGGCAACCTGGCCGGCCACTCGCGCCGGGTGGCCGACCTGGCGCGCCGGCTGGCGATCAAGCTGGGGCTCGATGGGCGCGAGACGCAGCAGATTTTCATCGCCGGGCTGTTGCACAATATCGGCAAGATCGGCTTTTCGGATCGCCTGCTGGACATGGCGGTGCCGCGCATGAACGGCGAGCTGCTTGGCCTATACCGGGCCTACCCGGCCCGCGGCGAGCAGCTGCTGATGCCGCTCGAGGACTTGCGCGAGGCCGCCACGCTGGTGCGCGCGCACCAGGAGCGCTTCGACGGCAAGGGCTTCCCGGACGGGCTGGCGGGGCTCGACATCCCGATCGGCGCCCGCATCCTGGCGCTGGCCAGCGACTACGACAACCTGCTGATCGGCACCTTGACCGAGCACCAGCTAAGGCCAGAGCAAGCGGCGCAGATCGTGATCGATAGTCGCGGCAAGCGCTACGATCCGGCGGTGGTGGCCGCGTTCGAAGAGGTCACGACCGGCCGCGCGCCGGTGGAAGCGCTGCGCGACCAGGCGCTGGCGGTGGCCCAGCTGCGGCCCGGCATGCGCACCACGCGCGACCTGGTCAGGCAAGATGGCTCGCTGCTGCTGTCGGCCGAGCATGTGCTTACTGCGCGCATGATCAAGCAGATCGCCGACTTCGAGACGACGTCGGGGACGTCGTTCACACTGTTTGTCCGGTTGAACGGGGAGGCGTCATGAGACGAATCCTGCTGGTCGATGACGAGGTGCACGTACTGAGCGCGCTGCAGCGCACGATGCGTTCGTTCCTGCAGCGGTACGAAGTGGAAATCGAGGCTTTCAGCGATCCCGAACAGGCATTGCTGCGCTGTGACGAGGTCTCGTTCGACATCGTGATGTCCGACTACCGGATGCCGGGCCTGACCGGCGCAGACTTCCTGCAAATGGTGAAGGGGATCCAGCCGGAGGCGGTGCGGCTCATGCTGAGCGCGTCGACCGAATTTGCCGACGTGTCGAGCGCGATCAACCGCGCCGAAGTGTTCCGCTATGTGGCCAAGCCGTGGCAGGACGATGAGCTGAAGAAGATATTCGTGCTGGCGCTCGCGCGGCGCGACGAGGCGCTCAAGGCATGGCCGCCAGCGAAAACGATATCGGCGCAGGAGCAGGAGTTGGCCAGGCTGGAGGCGGAGGAGCCGGGTATAACCAAGGTCAGGCGCGATGCGGATGGGGCGGTGTACCTTGACTAGCGCCGCCACCTTGCTTTGTTGGCCGCAAAACCCGGGCCATTTGATCATTGGATCCATTCGCGACGCCACACTCGCAGCGGCTCGAAAACCTCACCCACTCCGTGAGGCGAACATTCCAATTGGCATTCAGGACTTCTGTGGCGGCCCTACGAAGACATATCTCCTTCAACAAAACAAGTGTTTCCTACGTCTACGAGGCAAGAAATGGGTTGGTTAGGCAAATTGTTTAGCGGCGACGACGAAAGAAGCAAGTCGGATCCTGTCGCGAAGGAGGTATCCGCCCTGGAGAGCGCATCGGAGCCGGCCAGCGCCGCCGAAATCGACGCGGTCTACTACCGTTGGCTGGCCGCAGTGGGCTCGCAGCACGCGCCGGCGGAGACCGAGAAGCTGATTCTCGACGAACTGACGCGCCTTGCCCGGGCGCCCATCGCAGGCGCCGCCCTTGTGCCGCGCGTGCCGGCCATCATTCCGCAGCTGATGCGCATTCTGCGCGACGAGAACATGAACGCCACCGAGCTGTCGCGCCAGTTGGCCCAGGACGTGATGCTGGTCGCTGAGGTGTACCTCGAAGCGAACCGGCCCTGCTACCGTCCCCGTTACCACTCCAGCCCGCCGATCAATAGCATCGAAGGCGCCGTCATGCTGCTCGGACAAAACGGCATGCGCATGCTGCTGACGCGCGTCGCCTTCCGCCCGATCATGAACATGCAGAGTGGGCGGCTGGCCAAGCGAACAGCCCCGCTGATCTGGCGCCAGTCCGAGAAATGCGCGCTGGCGGCCAGCATGCTGGCCCCGGCGATGCGCGCGAATGCGTTCGAAGCCTATCTCGCGGGCCTGATGGCAAACGTGGGCCTGGTCGTCGCGTTCCGCCTGATCGACCAGATGTATTCGGAGGACGCGCTGCCGCAGTCCGACGAATTCATCGCCGAGCTGTTCGCGCAGGCGCGGACCTTGTCGGCGCGGATCGCCGAGTTATGGGAGTTTCCCGATACAGTGACAAGCGCGATCGAATTTTCGGGCCAGCCCGACTCGCCCCCGCCGGCACAGACGCTGGTGCTCAGCGACCGGGTAAGCAAGCTGCGCATGCTGGTCGACGCAAGCCAGTTCACTCCCGACGATCCCTTCGTGGTGGATGGCCTCGGCAAGGCCGCGCTGGCGTGCTTTGACAAACTCCAGGATGGGGATGATTGATGGCGTGTCGGATTTCACGGTACGGTTGTCGGTAACTGGCGAAATTTTGTAAATCAAAGGTATCGAAAGAGTCCGGGTCAGGCCGGCTTGGCTGCGACACCGCTTTGTTGGGGCATCAAGCATAACGCGGCGCGGATTGGCCGCGTTGATGGTGCCGACATGGTCCGCCAGCGTCGTGCGCAGCACGCCGGCGTCGATCAGCTCGGCGACCAGGTGCTTGTCGGTGTGGGTCAGGCTCGCCGCGTAATCGACCTCGTCAAGGCCAAGTCCGTGCAACTGCTGCGGCATCGGCGCCGAGTGGTCGATCACGTGGTGCGCACCAAGCTCGCGCACCCACTCCCGTGTTTCGGGCCGCGATGCGGTGGCGACCACGGTCAGGCCGGTCAGCTGGCGCGCCGGCTGAATCAGTATCGAGCCGACGCCGCCGGCGCCGCCGATGACCGGCAGGATCCCGCTAACCTGCGGACAGCGCCGGCACAGCGGTGGAAAGTGGCGCGGCGCCGCCTGAGGACGCCGACGCCGTGGACGGCAAGCCGGCCGGGCTCAGAATTCCTGAACGGTCGGGCGCAGCACGATTTCGTTGATGTCGACGTCGGCCGGCTGGGTGATGGCGAAGGCAATCGCGCGCGCGACCGCCTCGGCGGGAATCGCCATCTCGTAGAAGTCGAGCACGGCGCTGGCGCTATCGGCGTGGCTGCTGCCATGTTTCAGTTCCGACGCCACCGCGCCCGGCGAAATGACGGTGCTGCGGATATTGCCGCCGACTTCAGCGCGCAGCCCTTCGGAGATGGTGCGCACGGCAAACTTGGTGGCGCTGTACACGGCGGCGTTGCCGAATACCTTGAGCCCGGCCACCGACGCGATGTTGATGAAATGGCCGCTGTCCTGCTTCTGGAACACCGGCAGCGCGGCGGCGATTCCATACAGTACGCCTTTGACGTTAATGTCGATCATGGCGTCCCACTCGTCCACCTTCAGTTCGCGCAGCGGCGCGACCGCCATCAGGCCGGCATTATTGATCATCACGTCGAGCCGGCCGAACTGGGTCAGCGCGGTCTGCACCAGTGCCGCCACATCGTCCTTGCGCGTCACGTCGGTGACGGCGAATGCGGCCTGGCCGCCGGCGGCGCGGATGTCCGCGGCCAGTGCTTCCAGCCGGTCCTGGCGGCGCGCGCCCAGCACCAGGTGTGCGCCCTGCGCCGCCAGGTGGCGCGCGGTGGCTTCGCCGAGGCCGCTGCTGGCGCCGGTGATGAGGACTACTTTGCCTGCGATCTCGTGGTTCATCGTGCTTTCTCCAATAGGGATGGTCAATTCAGGAAAGAAGTATGCGGGCCGGGTACTGGGTTGTATATGGAACAACGGCGATTTCAGAATTCAGATTTATGGAATAATCGCGTGCCAATCGAGGAGCTAGAGCGTGCTGAACCAGACCGACCTGTTACGAATCTTTTGTGTGGCGGCGGAGTCGTCCAGCTTTCGCGAGGCTGCGGCGCGGCTCGCCATTTCGCCGCAGGGGGTGACGCGCGCGATCCAGCAGCTCGAGCGCCACTTCGGCGAAGTGCTGTTCCACCGCAGCACGCGCCAGGTCCGGGTGACCGAGTTCGGCGCGCAGCTGGCGGCGCGCGGCCGCGATTCGCTGCTGCAGCTCGATGCGCTGTTCCAGCGCGCCAGCGATGCCTCCGAATCGGAACTGCCGACCCGCGTGCGCATCACGGCGCCGCGCAGCCTGGCGCGCATGCACCTGCTGCCGGCGATCGCCAGGCTGGCGCTGGCGCACCCGGCGATCATCGTCGACCTGCGCCTGGCCGACGCGATCGCCGACGTGGTGGACGAACAGATCGACATCGGGGTACGCCTGGGCTTCATGCGCGACAACCGCTTCGTCGCGCGCGCCGTCGCCAAGATGTCATTCGTGATTGCCGCCGCGCCGGCGCTGGTGGCGCGTACCGGGGTCCCCGCCTCGCCCGGGGCGCTGGCGGCGCTGCCGACCACCGGCTACGTCGATGGCGCCAGCGGCAGGGTGTGGCCGTGGTACGTGGCCGACGGCCTCGGCGGCAGCCAGCAGTTCACCCCGACCTCTCCGGCCTTCCTGACCGACGATCCGGAAGCCGAGCGCGACGCGATGCTGGCCGGCGTCGGCTACGGCCAACTGCCGCACTACCTGGTCGCCGCCGAGCTGGCCAGCGGCCGCCTGGTCACGGTACTCGACGACTTCGCCCCGCCCGCGTGGGATGTGTTCGTGTATCGCCCGCAACGCGGCCCGGTGCCGCCCCGCATCCGGCGCGTGTTCGACGCCATCGTCGAGGCCCTGTCCGACCCGGCGCTGGCGAACGCCTGAGCTTGGCGAATCAGGCGTCGCCGGCCACCTCCGCCAAAACGCGGGCAGTGATCTTCGATGCTCGGGTCCCATTTCATCGGATCTTGTCTTGCCCCGCCTAAACGCGCGACTTATGCTGCGAATTTCAGCCTAAACTGCTTCTACATTTTAAGTCGGAGGCAAGCGATGAAATCGGACCTTACCCAATCCCCGGGCGCGGCAGCACCGGCCCCCTCCCATGGCGCCATAGTGGACGCATCGCACGACCGGGAGGTGCCGGAAGTTGACCTGCTCAGTCCATTGACCCTGCGCGGCGTTACCTTGCGTAACCGCATTGCCATGGCACCGATGTGCCAGTATTCGGCGCAGGAAGGGATCGCCAACGATTGGCACCTGGTGCACCTGGGCAGCCGTGCAGTCGGCGGCACCGCCCTCGTGCTCGTCGAGGCCACCGGGGTCACCTGGGATGGCCGCATTACCCCGGGCGACCTGGGCATCTGGAGCGACGAGCACATCGAACCGCTGGCGCGCATTGCCCGCTTCGTTCACGGCCAGGGCGCGGTCGCCGGCATCCAGTTGGCGCATGCCGGCCGCAAGGCCAGCACCGCGGCGCCATGGACTGGCGGCGCCACCTTGACCAGCGCCGCGGAGGGCGGCTGGCAGGTCGTGGCGCCCAGTGCCATTCCTTTCCATCCGGGTGATCCGACGCCCGAGGCGCTCGACGAAAAGGGTATCGACGGCATCGTCGACGCGTTCGAGGCCGCCGCCCGCCGTGCTCTTTCGGCCGGCTTCAAGGTCCTCGAAGTTCATGCAGCGCACGGCTACCTGCTGCATCAGTTCCTGTCGCCCCACAGCAACCAGCGCGACGACCAGTACGGCGGCAGCCTCGACAACAGGATGCGCTTCCTGCTGCGCGTCACCGAGCGGGTGCGCGCTGCGATGCCCGACGATCTGCCGCTGTTCGTGCGCATCTCCGCCACCGACTGGGCGGCGGGCGGCTGGGATATCGAGCAGTCGGTGGAGCTGTCGCGGCGGCTCAAGGGGCTGGGCGTCGACCTCATCGACGTCTCGACTGGCGGCAACCTGCCGACCGCGCGCATTCCGGTAGCCAAGCGCTACCAGGTTCCTTGCAGCCGCCGGATTCGCGACGAGGCCGATATCCCGACCGCGGCGGTCGGGCTGATCACCGATGCGAAGGACGCCGACGAAATCATCACCGGTGGCGATGCCGACATGGTACTGGTCGGGCGCGAACTGCTGCGCGAACCGTACTGGGCACTGAAGGCCCAGCATGCATTCGAGGAAGAACCGGCCTGGCCGCTCCAGTACGGCTACGCCGTGAAGCGCCGGCAGAAATGAGGGGAGAGGGGAAGCCGGCGTGACGATCGTCAATCGTCACCTGCACGGCAATGCGGACGAACGCGAAGCGGCGGCAGCACCGCCGCTTCGCCGTGGCATATAATCGTCCCCAAACGCGCACCTTGCACGACGTTTCACGTCACAGAGCCATCCACCATACAGGTCCGAACTGCGGCTGAGGCCGTCCGAAATGTCAAGCCTGACCCATTTCGGGGAAGCCGCCGGCCCGATCGGGCGGGAATCACCTTCCATCGGAATTTCTTGCTGTGATTGACCTATAAAGCCCTGTCCTGACGGGGCTTTATATTTTGCATACTATTTATTTGGAACATCCATGGAAATCAAAGTCAACTTTCTCGACAAGCTGAGGCTCGAAGCCAAGTTCGACGACTTCACCGTCATCGCCGACCAGCCTATCCGCTACAAGGGCGACGGCTCGGCCCCGGGACCCTTCGATTATTTTCTGGCTTCGTCGGCCCTGTGCGCGGCTTACTTCGTGAAGTTGTACTGCAATACCCGGAATATCCCGACCGAAAATATCCGCCTGTCACAGAATAATATTGTTGACCCGGAAAACCGTTACCAGCAGATTTTCAAGATCCAGGTTGAGTTGCCCGCGGATATCTCCGACAAGGACCGCCAGGGGATTTTGCGTTCGATCGAGCGTTGCACGGTGAAAAAAGTGGTGCAGGCCGGGCCCGAGTTCGTGATTGAACAGGTAGAGAATCTGGATGCCGATGCGCAGGCCTTGCTGACCCTGCAGCCTGGTGTCGATTCGCGTACCTATATCCCGGGCAAGGACCTGCCCCTGGAGCAGACCATCGCGAATATGTCGGCCATGCTGGCGAGCTGGGGCATCAAGATCGAAATCGCTTCGTGGCGCAATATCGTTCCGAATGTGTGGTCGCTGCATATCCGCGATGCGCATTCGCCGATGTGTTTTACCAATGGCAAGGGAGCGACCAAGGAAAGCGCCCTGGCGTCGGCCCTGGGCGAATATATCGAACGCCTGAATTGCAACCATTTCTATGCCGGTGCGTTCTGGGGCGAGGACATCGCCAACGCGGCCTTCGTCCATTACCCGGAAGAGCGCTGGTTCCAGCCCGGCCCGGGCGATGCGCTGCCGGCTGGCATCCTCGACGAGTACTGCCTGGGTATCTACGATCCCGATGGCGAGCTGCGTGGCGCGCATCTGGTCGACACCAATTCCGGCAACGTGGAGCGCGGTATCGTTTCGCTCCCATACCTGCGGGCATCGAGCGGCGAGACGGTGTATTTCCCGGTGAGCCTGGTTGAAAACCTCTACGCCAGCAATGGCATGAGTGCCGGCAATACGCTGGCCGAAGCGCAGGTGCAATGCCTGTCCGAGATTTTCGAACGGGCGGTCAAGCGCGAAATCCTGGAAGGCGAAATGGCATTGCCTGACGTGCCCCAGGAAGTGCTGGCGAAATACCCTGGCATCCTCGCCGGGATCCAGGCTCTCGAAGAGCAGGGTTTTCCGGTGCTGGTCAAGGACGCGTCGCTGGGCGGGGCCTACCCGGTGATGTGCGTCACCTTGATGAACCCGCGAACTGGCGGTGTCTTTGCTTCGTTCGGCGCGCACCCAAGCTTCGAGGTGGCGCTGGAACGCAGTCTTACGGAATTGCTGCAGGGTCGTAGTATTGAAGGCCTGAACGATTTACCTCAGCCGACCTTTGAAAGTAACGCCGTGACTGAGCCATACAACTTTGTTGAACACTTCATTGATTCCAGCGGTGTTGTATCGTGGCGCTTTTTCAGCGCCAAAGCGGATTTCGATTTTGTCGAATGGGATTTTTC
>JAQGLR010000409.1 GCA_028292765.1 Massilia sp.
GGCTTCCCCTGCAACGACTTCGGCGCCCAGGAACCGGGCGACGAGGCCGAGATCGCGGACTTTTGCCAGCGCAACTACGGCGTGCGCTTTCCCATGTTCCAGAAGCTCGAGGTCAACCGCGAGGCACGCCACCCGCTCTACCGCGAACTCGTCGCCGCCCAGCCGCAGGCGCGCCAGCTCGACGGCAGCACCTTCGCCGGCAAGCTGGCCCAGCATGGCCTGAGTCCGAAAAACCCGTCGGACGTGATGTGGAATTTCGAAAAATTCCTGGTCGGGCGCGACGGTGCGGTGATCGCCCGATTCGCGCCCGACGTCAAGCCGGACGACCCGACCCTGGTGGCGGCGATCGAGGCGGCGCTGGGCTGACCCGCTCCCTCCGGCCGGACCCGCTGCTGGGCTAACGCGTGCCGCTGGCGCCGCAAACACGGTAGATTAGCGCTGGTTCGAGTCTGTTCGGAGGCGCAGTGAACCAACGCATGAATGCAGTAGAGCCACTACACCTTGCTGGTGCTGGTGCGTATGGTGCCGGGTGACGCCGATGCTGTCCCTGATCGTCCTGCTCCCCTTCATCGGCGCGTTCATCGCCGCCTGCCTGCCGAACGGCGCCCGGAATCGCCCGGCGGCAGTGGCCGGCGCCGTCACGCTGGCGGCGCTGATGCTGACTATCCACGCCTTCGGCAGGATCAGCGCCGGCCAGGTCCTGTACCAGCGCTACGAGTGGCTGCCCGATTTCGGGCTCGACCTCGTGCTGCGCATGGACGGGCTGGCCTGGGTGTTTACCGTGATGGTGCTCGGCATTGGCCTGCTTGTGCTGCTGTACGCGCGCTACTACATGTCGCGGCGCGATCCGGTGCCGCGCTTTTTCGCCTACATGCTCGCCTTCATGGGCTCGATGCTCGGCGTGGTCCTGTCCGGCAACCTGATCCAGCTGGTCGTGTTCTGGGAGCTGACCAGCATCACTTCCTTCCTGCTGATCGGTTACTGGCAACACCGCAACGACGCCCGGCGCGGCGCGCGCATGGCCTTTACGGTCACCACGATCGGCGGGCTGTGCCTGCTGGCAGGGGTCCTGATCCTCGGCCACATCGTCGGCAGCTATGACCTCGACGCCGTGCTGGCCGCCGGCGACCGGGTGCGCGCCCACGACTGGTACCGGGCGGCGCTGGTGCTGGTCGCGCTCGGCGCGCTGAGCAAGAGCGCACAATTTCCCTTCCACTTCTGGCTGCCGCATGCGATGGCGGCGCCGACCCCGGTGTCGGCGTATCTGCACTCGGCGACCATGGTCAAGGCCGGCGTGTTCCTGTTGATCCGCCTGTGGCCAACGCTCTCGGGCACTCCCGAATGGAGCTGGATCCTGGGCGGCGCGGGCGTGTGCACCTTGCTGATTGGTTCCTTCTTCGCGATTTTCCAGAACGACATGAAGGGGCTGCTGGCCTACTCCACCATCAGCCACCTGGGCCTGATCGTCGTCCTGCTGAGCATCGGTTCGCCGCTGTCGGTGGTGGCGGCGGTGTTCCACACCATGAACCACGCGGTGTTCAAGGCCTCGCTGTTCATGGCGGTCGGCATCATCGACCACGAGACCGGCACCCGCGACATGCTCGTGCTGCGCGGGATCGGGCGCGCCATGCCGTATACCGCCGCGCTGGCCATCGTCGCCAGCGCGGCCATGGCCGGCGTGCCGCTGCTCAACGGCTTCCTCTCAAAAGAAATGTTCTTCGCCGAGACGATGCAGGTCGGCGGCACCGAGGACTGGTCGATGTCGTACGCCGCCGTGGCGATGGGCGTGTTCAGCGTGGCCTATTCGCTACGCTTCATCAGCGTGTTCTTCGGCCCGCTCGCCACCGACCTGCCGCAAGACCCGCACGAGCCCCCGCGCTGGATGCGCTTCCCGGTCGAATGCCTGGTGGTACTGTGCATCGCGGTCGGCATCATGCCCGAACGCGTGGTCGGCGAGGTGCTGGCGGTGGCGGCGCGCGCAGTGCTGGGCGCACCCCTGCCGGAATACAACCTGGGCATCTGGCACGGTGTCAATTTGCCGCTCCTGATGAGCGTGGCGGCGCTGGCCGGCGGCCTGCTGTTCTACGTGGTGCTGCGCCGCTATGCGGACCTGGCCGAGCGCGACCGGGTGCCGGTGCTGTACCGCCTGAACGGCGCCCAGGCCTACGAGAGCACCCTGCTGGCGCTGTCGCAGGCGGCGGCCTGGCTGCTGCGCTGGACCGCCACCCGCCGCCTGCAGCTGCAACTGCTGGTGCTGATGGTGGCGATGGTGGCCGTGCCGCTGCTGGTGGTGCGGCCCCTGCCCGCCCTGCCGGCGCTGCACCTGTCCGCCCTCGACCCGCTGTTCGCGCTGCTGTGGCTGATCGGCGCCGCCTGCGCGCTGGGCGCGGCATGGCAGGCGAAATACCACCGCCTGGTCGCCCTGATCCTGGTCGGCGGCACCGGCGTCGTGACCAGCCTGACCTTCCTGTGGATGTCGGCGCCGGACCTGGCGCTGACCCAGTTGATGGTCGAGACCGTGACCACGGTGCTGATCCTGCTCGGCCTGCGCTGGCTGCCGCCGCGTTTTGCGCCCGCCGGCCTGCCACGCCACCTGCCCCGCAGCACCTGGCTGCGCCGCGCGCGCGACGGCACGGTCGCGATTGCCGGCGGCCTCGGGCTGGCCGCCGCCACCTATACCCTGCTGTCGAGCAAGCCGCCGCCCACCATCAGCGACTTCTACCTCGAACGTGCCCTCACTGAAGGCGGCGGCGCCAACGTCGTCAATGTGCTGCTGGTCGACTTCCGCGGCTTCGACACCCTGGGCGAAATCACCGTGCTCTCGATCGTCGCGCTGACCGTCTATGCGCTGCTGCGGCGCTTCCGCCCGGCACCGGAGAGCATCGCCATCCCGGTACAGCAGGCCAACGATGTCGACCGGGCGGCAACCCAGGCGCCGGCCCGGCAGGCGACAAACGGCTACCTGATGGTCCCGGCCGTCTATGTGCGCCTGCTGCTGCCGTTCATGGGGATCATCGCGGTGTACTTCTTCATGCGCGGCCACAATCTGCCAGGTGGCGGTTTTGTTGCCGGCCTGATCTTCGCCACCGCGCTCATCCTCCAGTACATGATTGCCGGCACCGACTGGGTCGAATCGAAGCTGCGCCTGCGCCCGCACCGCTGGATCGCCTGGGGCCTGGGAGTCGCCTGCGCCACGGGCCTGGGCGCCTGGCTGTTCGGCTACCCTTTTCTTACCAGCCACACGGCGCACCTGGACCTGCCCCTCCTGGGCGCGATCCACGTCCCGAGCGCCTTCGTGTTCGACCTCGGCGTGTTCCTGGTGGTGGTCGGCACGACCATGCTGATCCTCGTGGCGCTGGCGCACCAGTCGCTGCGCAGCCACCGCGCCGCGCCCGGCGCCACGCGCAGCACCATTCCCCCGGCCAAGGAGATCGCCTGATGGAAGCCGTCCTGTCGCTGGCCATCGGCATCGTGTTCGGCGCCGGCATCTGGCTGCTGCTGCGCCCGCGCAGCTTCCAGGTGCTCACCGGCCTGATGCTGATGTCGTATGCGGTCAACCTGTTCATCTTCGTCATGGGACGCGTCTGGCTCGACCAGCCGCCCTTCACCCCTGCCGGCACGGTGCCCGACCCGGCCGTGCTGGCCGATCCGCTGCCGCAGGCACTGGTGCTCACCGCCATCGTGATCGGCTTTGCCACCACGGCGCTGTACCTGGTGGTGATGATCGGCGCACGCGGCATCACCGGCACCGACCACGTCGACGGCGAGGAACCCGAGGCATGACGCCACAACACCTCATCATCCTGCCGATCCTGCTGCCGCTGTTGTGCGGCGCCGTGCTGGTGCCGCTGACCCAGGGCCGGCACCGGTTCAAGTTTGCATTGAGCTACGCCTCGGTGCTGGGCCAGCTGATCACGGCCTGCCTGCTGATGATGCACGCCGACGGCGACGCCTGGCCAGGAGGCATCGGCGTCTATCTCGCGGCCAACTGGGCGGCGCCGTTCGGCATCGCGCTCGTGGCCGACCGGCTGTCCGCACTCATGCTGCTGCTGGCCGCAGTCCTGGGGCTGGCGGCCCTGCACTACGCGATGCAACGCTGGAGCCGGATCGGCGTGCATTTTCACCCGCTGTTCCAGTTCCTGCTGATGGGAATCAATGGCGCCTTCCTGACGCACGACCTGTTCAACCTGTTCGTGTTCTTCGAGGTGATGCTGGCGGCCTCGTATGGCCTGGTGCTGCACGGCTACAACGCCGAGCGCCTGCGCGCGAGCATGCAATATATTGCGGTCAACCTGGCGGCCGCCCTGCTGTTCCTGCTCGGCACGGCCCTGATCTACGCCACGACCGGCACCCTGAACATGGCCGACCTGGCCGTGCGCATCGGCGCCATGGCGCCCGCCAACATCGGCTTGCTGAAAACCGGCGTCGCGGTGCTGGCGCTGGCCTTCCTGGTCAAGGGCGCGATGTGGCCGCTCGGCTTCTGGTTGCCAACCACTTATGCCGCCGCTTCGCCCCCGGTGGCGGCGATGCTGGTGCTGATGACCAAGGTCGGCGCCTACGTCATCCTGCGCCTGTGGCTGCTGCTGTTCGGCGACGATAAGGGGGCCGCCGCCGGTTTCGGCTACGACGCCCTGGTCTGGGGCGGCATGGCCACCATCGTGTTCGGCGCGGCCGGCATGCTCTCGACCGACAGCGCCGGGCGCATGGCAGGCTACAGCGCGGTGGTGTCCTCCGGCACCCTGCTGGCGGTCATCGGCTACGGCCAGCCTTCGCTGGTGACGGCCGGCCTGTACTACCTGGTCGGCTCGACGCTGGCGGTGGCCGCTTTCCTGCTGCTGATCGAACTGATCGACCGCATCCGCACACCGGGCGCGGCGATCCTGGCGCTGACGATGGAAGCCTGGGCCGTCGAAGACACCCCGGACGAGCCCCGCGGCAAGGGCGTGCCGGCGGCAATGGCCTTCCTGTCGCTGGCGTTTGCCGCCTGCGCCCTGATGATTGCCGGCCTGCCGCCGCTGTCGGGGTTTGTCGCCAAATTCGGCATGTTCCACGCACTCCTGAATCCGGAAGCCGGCAGCGGCGCCATCGGCCCCACCGGCTGGACGCTGATGGCGCTGGTGATCGTCTCGGGCCTGGTCGCCCTCATTTCGATGCTGCGCTACGGCGTACGCACTTTCTGGGCCGCGGAAATGGTGGCGCCGCCGAAGCTGCAGCTGTCGGAAGTGGCGCCGGTCAGCGCATTGCTGCTGCTGTCGGTGGCGATGACGGTGCAGGCGCGCCCGCTGTTCGACTATCTTGGACGCGCCAGCGCCGACCTGCACGACCCGGGCAAGTACGCGCGCCGGGTGCTGCTTGAGCCACCCATCCCCGGCCCGGCAAGCCGGACGGAGGCGCCATGAATAGTGCGAATCAGCGTGCCAATCAGCGCTGGCTGCCTTACCCGGTCGTCTCGACGGCGCTGTGCGCGCTGTGGCTGCTGCTGAACCAGGCATTCGATGTTGCCAGCATCCTGCTCGGCGCCGTGCTCGGCATTGCCGTACCGCTGCTGGTGCGCCGCCTGCAGCCGCTCGGCTACCCGCGCCTGCACGCGCCCGTCACCCTGCTGCGCCTGCTTGGCATGGCGTCGGTCGAGATCGTCCGCTCCTGCTTCAACGTCTGCCGCATCATCCTGTTCGTCCACCATGCGGATGTCAATTCCCGGTTCATCCGGATACCCCTCACGATCCGCGATCCCTATGGCCTGGCCATGCTGTCCTGCCTGATCAACATGACACCCGGCACGGTCTGGGTCGAGATCCTGCCCGAACGCTACGAACTGTCGCTGCACGTGTTCGACCTGCACGACGAACAATGGTGGATCGACACCATCAAAACACGTTACGAACAACCCCTGATCGACATCTTTGAAACGGAGCGCGCCCGTGGCGACCTTGCTTGAACTATCGATAGCCTATGCACTCGTGTGCGTGCTGGTGGCCATGCTGCTGTGCGCGCTGCGCCTGTTGATCGGCCCGTCCGCGCACGACCGCGTGCTCGCGCTCGACACCTTGTGGATGGCCGGCATGCTGCTGGCGCTGGTGCTGGGCATCCGCTTCGGCACGCAAGTGTATTTCGAGGTGGCCGTCCTGATCGCGCTGGTCGGGTTCGTCTCGACAGTCGCCATGGCCAAGTTCCTGATGCGCGGGGAGATCATCGAATGAGCGGCGTCACCGACCTCCCCGCCTGGGCGGCGCTGCCGGTCTCGCTGCTGCTGATCCTGGGCGCGAGCATCATCCTGATCGGCGCGCTCGGCCTGCTCCGCCTGCCCAGCTTCTACCAGCGCATCCACGGCCCGGCGATCACGATCACGCTCGGCGCCGGCTGCATCCTGATCGCCTCGATGGTGTATTTCACGGCAGCGCAGGCGCGCCTGGTGATCCATGAGGTGATCATTTCGGTTTTCCTGCTGATGACGGCGCCCGTGGTGTCGATGCTGATCATGCGCGCGGCCGTCTACCGCGACCTGCGCTCCAGGAAGCACAATGCCGGCGCCACCGCCGGCGGCGTGTACACGATCGCCGAGGAAGAGACCCCGGACAGCACGGCGCCTGCTAAACGGTAGCGATCGCGGGATTTTTCCGCTCTGGGTATGGTCTCAACCATACCCACCACCCTCAGGAGAACAATGATGGCCTACGTCGATGGTTTCGTTATTCCGGTTCCAACAGCCAAGCTGGACGCATATTGGGACATGTCCAACAAGTGCGCGGCCATCTGGCGCGAGTTCGGTGCGCTGGAGTATCGCGAGTGCATCGGCGACGACGTGAAACCCGGCAAGCTCACGTCGTTTCCGCAGAGCGTGAACCTCGAAGATGGCGAAGTCGTGATCTTCGCGTGGATCGTCTACGAATCGCGCGCGAAACGGGACGAGGTCAACGACAAGGTCATGCAGGACCCGCGCATGGCCGAATTCATGAAGCCCGAGAACATGCCCTTCGACGGCAAGCGCATGATCTGGGGCGGGTTCGAGATGGTGGTGGACAAATAGGCCCAAATAGGCCTTCGGCAATACCCCGGTGCCAGTTCCATTCACCCGCTTGCCCCTTCGCCGCCGGCATTTATATTGAACTGCTTCCCAGCCTGAACCTCTAACTTTATTGTACCCACGTTCGTCCAGTAAACGAGCCGATCAACCGGCCCCCGGGAGGAACAGCCACATGGAACCGCACAGCGCACCTGGAGCCACCGGTCAGTCGCCAACGCTCACCAGGCAGCAGCTACTGGAATTGCAGCTCGATGACGTTCAACGGGTCGCGCATGTGGGCATCTGGGAGTTACAGCCTGGCTCCGGCAAACTCGTCTGGTCGGACGAAACCTTCCGCATCCTCGGGGTCGACCGGACTTGTTTTGACAGTGGTCTCGACACGTATCTTTCGGTGGTCCATCCGGAAGACCGCGACAAGGTTCGCGCCCTGCTCGACCAGGCCCGGCACGCGCCGTTTCAGCCGGTACTCGAGCATCGTGTCATTCGACCAGATGGCGAGATACGCCATGTATTCGTGCGCGGATATCCATTCCGCCATGCCGATGGCAGTCTCGCCGTGTCCGGTACCGTACAAGACATCACGGAAATGAAGCACTCGAGCGAGGCGCTGCAAGCCAAGTCGCTCCAGTTGCTCAGTACTTTGGAAAGCATGGCCGAAGCGTTCTACACGCTCGACAAGGACTGGCGCTTCACCTACATCAACCACGAGGCCGAGCGCATGCTTCAGCACCCGCGCGAGGCGCTGCTCGGAAAGGTGGTGTGGGATGCATTCGGGGACCTGCGCGGAACCAGGTTCGAATCGGAGTTCCGGCAAGCGATGGCAACGGGCCGCCCGGCGTCGTTCGAGGCGCTGTACGTCCCGTTCAACTCATGGAAGGAGCTGCGCCTGTTTCCTTCCGCGGAAGGACTGGCGGTGTATTTCACCGATATCTCCGAGCGCAAACGACTGGAGGAAGTCGAACGCGAGAACGCGGAACGGTTCCGGGTCGTGGCAATGGCCACGACCGACATTATCTGGGACTGGGATCCAAGGGTGGACCGGCTCTGGTGGAACGAAGGCATCGAAAGCGCATTCGGCTATTCTCCCGAAGAGTTTAATGAAGGCATCAACGCATGGTCCAGCCGTATCCACCCCGACGAGCGCGAGCGGGTGGCGGAGGGCCTGTACCGGGCCGTGGAAACCCTGCAGGAACACTGGCGCGACGAGTACCGCTTCCAGCGCAAGGATGGTTCGTGGGCGCAGGTGCGCGACCACGGCATCCTGGTCCGGGACGACGGCAAGGTCCTGCGCGTGATCGGCTCAGTGGTCGATGTCACCGCCCAGAAGCAGGCGGAACTCGACCAGCTGCAAGCCGAAGCCCGTTACCGCCTGCAGGCGTCGCTGCTGGACAAGGCGCACGACGCGATCTCGGTGAGCGATGTCGATGGCCGCATCACTTACTGGAACAGGGGCGCGCAACGGCTTTTTGGCTGGACGGTGGACGAGGCGATGGGCAAAACCAGGGCCGAACTGCTGATCGTCAGCGTCCAGGAATTCCTCGATGCGCAGGACACCGTGGTGCGGCAAGGCGATTGGACGGGCGAGCTCAGGAAGTGGCGCAAGGATGGCCGCTCCGTCACAGTCGAATGCCACATGACTTTGGTCAGGGATGACGATGGCCGACCGCAGGCGGTGCTCGCGATCGATACCGACATCACGCAGCGCAAGCAGGCGGAAGGGGAAATCCTGAGCCTGGCCTTCTTCGATCCCCTGACGCGGCTGCCCAACCGGCGCCTGCTGCTGGACCGGCTCCGGCATGGCCTGGCAACCTGCCGGCGTACCGGACATCTGTGCGCCCTGCTGTTCCTCGACCTGGACAACTTCAAGAGCCTCAACGACACGCTCGGGCACGACAAAGGCGACATGCTGCTCGAGCAAGTGGCGCAGCGGCTGACGGCCCAGGTGCCGCGCGGCAGCGACACGGTGGCGCGCCACGGCGGCGACGAATTCGTCATCGTGCTGGAGGAACTGAGCGACCAGCCGCACGAAGCTGCGGCGCAGGCCGAGCTGGTCGCCGAGAAAATCCTGGCGGTCTTCAATGCGCCGTTCCAGCTGGAGTGCCACCAGCACCATACCACCCCAAGTATTGGCGTTGCCTTGTACGACAAGCACATGAGCCACGTCGACGAACTGCTCAAGCGCGCCGACCTGGCGATGTACCAGGCCAAGGCGGCCGGCCGCAACACGATCCGCTTCTTCGACCACGAGATGCAAACAGTCATCAACCGGCGCGTCGCACTCGAGGCGGACATGCGCCACGGCCTGAAACATCAGGAATTCTGCCTGCTTTACCAGCGCCAGACCGACGTCGACGGACACACCATCGGTGCTGAAGCCCTGGTGCGCTGGTCCCATCCGCGCCACAAGCTGGTCTCGCCAGGACTGTTCATTCCACTGGCCGAAGAAACCGGCCTGATCATGCAGTTGGGACAGTGGGTGCTGGAGAGCGCCTGCAAGCAGCTGGTTGCCTGGGCCAGCGACCCGGCAACCGCACACCTGACGGTGGCGGTGAACGTCAGCGCGCGCCAGTTCCGCCAGCCGGCCTTCGTCGCGCAGGTGCTCGAGGTGCTCGAGCGGACCGGGGCCAATCCGAACCGGCTCAAGCTCGAGCTGACCGAAAGCCTGTTGCTGGCAAACGTGGAACATACGATCGACAACATGAACATGCTGAAGGCGAAAGGAATCGGGTTTGCCCTCGATGACTTCGGTACCGGCTACTCGTCACTGGCTTACCTGAAGCGCCTGCCCCTGGACCAGCTCAAGATCGACCAGTCCTTCGTCCGCGACGTGCTGACCGACCCGAACGACGCCGCCATCGCCCGTACGATCCTGGGCCTGGGGCACACATTAGGGCTCGATGTGATCGCCGAGGGCGTGGAAACGGAGAGCCAGCGCGACTTCCTCGCCGCGCACGGATGCCGGGCCTACCAGGGCTATTTCTTCGGCCGGCCGGTCGAGGCGGCACAGTTCCGGGGGTCTTGAGCGTATAAACAAAAAAGCCTGTAACCGCAGGGCTACAGGCTTCTTGGTTACCCTGTCAGATAAGTACCTATCAGAACGGAATATCGTCATCCATATCCGAGAAATTCGGTGCCGGACGCTGTGGCTGCGGACGGGCTGCCGGGGCCGCTGGCGCCTGGCGTGGGGCCGGACGCTGCTGCTGCTGTGGCTCGTAGCCGCCGCCGTCATCCATGCCGCCGCTGTCGCCGCCCATGCCCGAACGGCCACCGAGCATCTGCATGTTCTCGGCGACGATGTCGGTTGCGTAGCGTTCGATGCCGTCTTTATCCGTGTACTTGCGGGTCTGCAGGCGGCCTTCGACGTAGACCGACGAACCCTTTTTCAGGTACTGGCCGACGATCTCGGCGAGGCGGCCGAAGAACGAAATGCGGTGCCATTCGGTCAGCTCTTTCTGCTCGCCGGTGTTCTTGTCCTTCGACTTGAACGAGGTGGCCACCGCGATGTTCGCGATCGCGTCGCCGCTCGGCATGTAGCGGATTTCCGGATCGCGGCCCAGGTTGCCGACGATGATGACCTTGTTGACTGATGCCATGGTATGACTCCTTCAGGTGGTGTGAGCCCTGGCTCTGCACTTGACTAAGCGCCAGGGAACTGTGGTGATTCAGCACGCTATTATGAGGCTGAGCGGCGCGCGAGAAAAGCACTTTTGATTACGCCAAAAAGCACGCTTTCGCTGCCTTAAATATGGGCAGTTCGTCAAAAATCCAGCCGTTTCCCTACCGCGCCCGCCCTTTTCCACATTTATTTTCGGGTCCTGAACAGTTTGTCATTGAACGGCGCCCGATGCGGCCCACATAAGTAGAGCCCGGTCCTGCGCGGTCGGGATTCGCGTGTGCGAAGCTGCATTTCCAGGACATGACAGGCTGGCATCGCTGGTACAGAAACCACTGGACAAATGTACAGCCGGAACAAAAACGCGCTAAACTAGCAGATTCCCCCTGATTTTCCCGCTCACCGCGACAGTATCGTGCGCGGATCCGCACAAACTTATTGAAAGCCTGCCAACCTTAATGGAAGAAATTCGAATTCGTGGTGCCCGCACGCACAACCTCAAGAACATCAACCTTGACCTGCCGCGCAACAAGCTGATCGTCATCACCGGCCTGTCGGGCTCGGGCAAGTCCTCGCTCGCCTTCGATACCCTGTACGCCGAAGGCCAGCGCCGTTACGTCGAATCGCTGTCGGCCTACGCGCGCCAGTTCCTGCAACTGATGGAAAAGCCGGACGTCGACCTGATCGAAGGCCTGTCGCCGGCCATCTCCATCGAGCAGAAGGCGACGTCGCACAATCCGCGCTCGACGGTGGGCACCGTCACCGAAATCCACGATTACCTGCGCCTGCTGTATGCACGCGTGGGCACGCCGTATTGCCCGGACCACCCGCACGAGCCCCTGGCCGCGCAAACTGTCTCGCAGATGGTCGATGCCGTGCTGGCCATGCCTGAAGGCACGAAACTCATGATCCTGGCGCCGGTCGTCGCCGGCCGCAAAGGTGAACATTCCGACCTGTTCGCGTCGATGCAGGCGCAGGGCTTCGTGCGCTTCCGCGTCCAGAGCGGCGTCAACCCGGCGAGGATCGTCGAGATCGACGACCTGCCGAAACTGAAAAAGACGGAAAAGCACTCGATCGACGTGGTGATCGACCGCATCAAGGTCAATCCCGAGATCAAGCAGCGCGTGGCCGAGAGCTTCGAGACCGCGCTGCGCCTGGCCGATGGCCGCGCCGTTGCCTTCGAAATGGACAGCGAGCAGGCGACGGTGTTCTCCAACAAGTTCGCCTGTAACGTCTGCGGCTATTCGCTGCAGGAACTCGAGCCACGCCTGTTCTCGTTCAACAACCCGATGGGCGCTTGCTCGCAGTGCGACGGCCTCGGCCACATCGAGTTCTTCGATCCGAAGCGCATCGTCGCCTTCCCGAACCTGTCGCTGGCCTCCGGCGCCGTGAAGGGCTGGGACCGCCGCAACCAGTTTTA
>JAQGLR010000427.1 GCA_028292765.1 Massilia sp.
ATGATTCCCTACGAGATCGCCAATTCGGACGCCCTCTTCAACCTCGGCTTTGCCTGCGGCGTGGCGCAAACGCTCGCTCCGGGCGTGTATGTCGCGATGAACGGCCAGGTATTTACCTGGAATAACGTCACCAAGAACCGCGCCGCCGGCGTCTTCCAGCCGCTCTAAAGCCAATAATAATCAAAAGAATCAAATAAAATTTCCGCACGGCAGCAGAGCGCTGCCTTGTGAGTAAATTTTCTATACTCTTCTCTCCTGTGAACCGAGAGGAGAGTTCCCATGCCAGACCGTCCCATCCTGACCACGCGCCAGGGCCATCCCGTGCGCGACAACCAGTCGCTGCGTTCCGTCGGCGAGCGCGGCCCGGCTACGCTGGAAAACTACCACTTCATCGAGAAGATCACCCACTTCGACCGCGAGCGCATTCCCGAGCGCGTCGTCCACGCACGCGGCACCGGCGCCCATGGCTATTTCGAAGCCTACGGCAAGATCGGCGACGAGCCTGCCAGCAAGTACACGCGCGCGAAAGTGTTGACCGAAGTGGGTGTGCAGACGCCCACCTTCGTGCGTTTCTCGACCGTGATCGGCGGCAAGGAGTCCCCGGAAACGGCGCGCGACCCGCGCGGCTTCGCCGTCAAGCTGAAGACCGTCGAGGGCAACTGGGACCTGGTCGGCAACAACCTGAAAGTCTTCTTCATCCGCGACGCGATCAAGTTCCCGGACATGATCCACGCCTTCAAACCCGATCCGGTGACCAACCAGCAGGAGCCGTGGCGCTTCTACGACTTCGTCGCGAATTCGCCCGAAGCCCTGCACATGATCACCTGGGTAAAAAGCCCGTGGGGCATCCCGGCGAACTACCGAGAGATGGAAGGTTCGGGCGTCAACACCTATAAATTAGTGAACGACGAAGGCGTGGCGCACCTGGTGCGCTTCCACTGGCAGCCGCGCCAGGGCGTGCGCAACCTCACCGCCGCCCAGGCCGCCGAAATCCAGGCCCACGACACCAACCACGCCACGCGCGACCTGTACCAGGCGATCGAACGGGGCGACTTCCCTGAGTGGGAATTCTGCATCCAGATCATGGCCGACGGCGAACATCCCGAGCTCGACTTCGATCCGCTGGACGACACCAAACGCTGGCCGGAAGACCAGTTTCCATTGTTGCCGGCGGGGCGCATGGTGCTCGACAAGAACCCGGACAACGTGTTCGCGGAAACCGAGCAGTCGGCTTTCGGCACCGGCGTGCTGGTCGACGGCATCGATTTTTCCGACGACAAGATGCTGCAGGGCCGCACGCTGTCCTACTCCGACACCCAGCGCTACCGCGTCGGGCCGAACTACCTGCAGTTGCCGATCAACGCGCCCCAGGAAAAGGCACGCACCCGCACCAACCAGCGCGATGGCCAGATGACCTATTACGTGGACGACAGCGGCGAAAACAGGCACATCAACTACGAGCCGAGCCTGATGGGCGGCACGCGCGAAGCGCCCAAGCCCCAGCGCGACTACCACCAGCATGTGGAAGGCCACCTCGGCCGCTACCAGACGACGAACACGCGCAGCGACTACCAGCAGGCAGGCGACCGCTACCGCAGCTTCGAGGACTGGGAGCGCGACGATCTGGTGAACAACGTCGGCGGCGATTTAAAACAATGCCCGGAACCGATCCAGCTGCGCATGGTATGGCACCTGTGGCATTGCGACGAGGACTACGGCCGCCGCGTCGCCGAAATTGCCGGCATCGACCTCGAGCGTGCCAAGGCCTTGCCGCCGATGGAGGGCAAGCCGGCCCCGCATGCGAACCGGCAAGGTGCGACGTATACGGATGGGAAGAGCGAGGAGCCGGCGACCAGCGATGAGGTGGCCGGGGCGAAGTAATTCACCGCCGTGTCGTTTGAAAAGCAAAACGGACCCTCGCGGGTCCGTTTTTTCGTAAAAAGCTTTCTTTACGCCTTCGCTTCCCCACCCAGCGCATCCACCACGTCGGCCAGCATCTTCGCCAGCTCACCCGTCATCAGCATGATGTCGTTATCAAAACGCTCGTCGTCGCTGTTGGTGACGGTTTCGCCTTCCTTGATGACGTCCAGCGGCTTGATGCCCTTGATCGCCAGCGTTTCGGTCAGGACAAACGACACGCGGCTGTTCCAGGTCATGGCCAGGCGGGTGCACTGCTTGCCGGCGGCGATGTGGCGGCGGATGTCTTCCGGATCGAGCGAGTGCTTCACGTAACGCACGGTGGCGCGGCTTTCGCCGGTGGCGCGCAGTTCGGTGTCCTGGTCGATCGTGAAGTTGTACGGTGCTTCGTCCGCTTCCAGCCAGCCCGTCATCACGGCGACCGGCGAGCTTTGCACGCGCAGCGACTCGAGCGGCATGCGGTCGACGGCTTTCAGCAGCAGCTTGATGACGTCATCGGCCTTGGCCGGGCTGGCGGCATCGACCACCAGCCAGCCATTGACCGGGTCGATCCAGGTCCAGGTGTTGCTGCGGATCGTGAATGCGCGCGGCAGCAGTTCGTCGGCCACGCGCTCCTTCAGTTCTTTCATCGCCTTTTTGCCCGGCGGGAAGCCCTGCTGCTCTTCCATCTCGGCGGCCCTGGCCTTGGCCACCTGGGTGATCACCGAGCCCGGCAGCAGCTTCTTTTCCGTGCCCAGCATCATCAGCATCTGCTTGTTGACGACGTGAACCAGGCTGCCGTTGCCGCGCGGCGAATCCCAGCCCTGGCGCTGCAGTTCGTTGCTGTTGGCCGGCGTGAAGGCCAGCGGCGCGAGCGCCTCTTCCATCTGTTCAGGAGTAAAGGCCCAAGGTGCGGGCAGGCGGTAGATCTGAAGATTCTTGAACCACATAGTTGCTTTCTCTTGTCTCAGTATTTCAGGGGAACGACATTTTACACGCTGATGCGCGGCAATTTTCGACCGGCAACAGACAAGGTTTCAATGTGTTGTGCGTTCGTCAAACAGGCTGAGCTGCTCGACGTTTTCGGTTTCGCCCAGGCGCACCCCGACGCCGAGCAGGCGTACCGGGCGGCTGGCGCGTTGCCAGCCGATTTCCATCAGCCGGGAGAAGGTCGGCAGGTGTGGCGAAAAGCCCACGCACTCGACCGTGGTCTGCTGGAAGTCGGAAAATTTGATTTTCACGAACAGCTTGTTGATGAATTTTTCGGCAGCGTTGCGTTTGATCCGGCCCAGCAGGTGCTCATACAAATCGGGCAGCAGCGCCAGGCAGGCCGCCAGGTCGGGCACATCGACGGTATAGGTTTCCTCGGTGCTGATCGACTTGCGCTCGCGCTCGGGGCTGACCTCGCGGTTGTCGATGCCGCGGCACAGGTCGTGCAGGCGCGCACCAAAACTGCCGAAGTGGTGCTGCAGCTCCTGCATGGTCCAGCCGCGCAGGTCGAGACAGGTCTGCGCGCCCAGCTTGTTCAGCTTGGCCGCCGTGACCTTGCCGACGCCGTGCAGTTTTTTCACGGGCAGCGCCGCCACGAAGGCATCCACTTCTTCCGGGCGCACGAGGAACAGGCCGTCGGGCTTGTTCCAGTCGCTGGCGATCTTCGCGACAAACTTGTTCGGCGCCACGCCGGCCGAGGCCGTGATACCGACGGTCTCGACAATGCGGCGCCGGATTTCCTGCGCGATCAGGGTCGCGCTGCCCTTGCAGTGCGGCGAATTCGATACGTCGAGGTAGGCTTCGTCGAGCGACAGCGGTTCGACCAGGTCCGTGTAGTCGCTGTAGATCTCCATGATCTGGCGCGAGGCGGTCCGGTATTTTTCCATCGCCGGCGGGATCACCAGCAGCCCGGGACACAGTTTCATGGCCTGGGCGGTGGCCATCGCCGAGTGGATGCCGAAGACGCGCGCCTCGTAATTGCAGGTGGCCACCACGCCGCGCTGGTCGGGACGGCCGCCGACGGCGAGCGGACGCCCGCGCAGGGACGGATCGTCGCGCATCTCGACCGACGCGTAGAAGCAGTCGCAATCGCAATGGATGATTTTACGTGCGGGGACGTTCACTCTGGCGGCGGCCGGGGCCGACTACTGTAATTCCGTACAGTATCTCGTCAATTGGGGTTTGGTGCAAGGGTTCGGTGACGAGACAAAAAAAGACGCGCGGCTTGCCGCGCGTCCGTTTCACCCTACTGCCGCAACAGCGATTACCAGCTCAGTTTCAGGCTGTACTTGCCGCTGGTGGCGCCGGTGCCGCCGCTGTAGTAACGCACGCGCACATAACGTGGCGAGCTTGCCGTGGTCGTGTTCGACACCGAAGCGGTGTCGGTCGCGCCCGCGCCGTTCTGGCTCGTGGCCAGCTGCGTGCCTGCACTGTTGTAGATGTACAGGTCGTAATCGTTGGTCGTCGAACCCTGGGTCAGCGTCGCGGTCAGGGTCTTACCGGCCGGCACTTGCACCACGAAGTAGTCCGTGTCGGTGGTCGTGCCGAGGTTGCCGTTGACCGTGGAGCCGGAGGTGCTGACGCCATTCGCGGTCGAGATCGTGTTGTTCGCCTCGACTTCCGAGACCGTCGGGCCGACCGGGGTGCTCGTGGTTGCCGAAGCCGTGGCAGCAGCCGCGTCGACGATACCGGTGCCGCATTGCGAGCAGGTTGCCGGGAAGGCGCGTGCCGTGCTCTTGAGCTTGGCTTCGATGTCGTCCGGGGTCAGCGCCGAGTTACGGGCCAGCATCAGTGCAGCCACGCCGGCGACGTGCGGGGTCGCCATCGAGGTGCCCTGGTA
>JAQGLR010000440.1 GCA_028292765.1 Massilia sp.
GAGGTGATCTCGGCGCGCATCTGCTCGACCATTTTCACCAGGCGGAAGGTGCCGATGTGCGGTTTGCTGACGTACATGATCTCTTCCGGCGCACCGGACTTCACGAATTCGGTCAGCACCTTGCGCCCGTAATGCTTCGGGTCCTTGATCTGGCTGTACAGCTTGCCGTCGGAGAAGGTGCCGGCGCCGCCTTCGCCGAACTGCACGTTCGACTCGGTGTCGAGTTTGCGCTTGCGCCAGAAGCCGAAGGTGTCGACGGTCCGTTCGCGCACGATCTTGCCGCGCTCCAGCACCAGCGGGTTCAGGCCCATCTGCGCCAGGATCAGCGCCACGAACAGGCCGCACGGGCCGGTGCCGACCACGACCGGGCGCGGCGTGCCGGCCGGCGGACGCGCCGCGTCGACGAATTTATAACCGGTGTCGGGCGAGGGCAGGATGTACTGGTCTGCTTTAAGGCGCGCCAGCACCGCTTTCTCGTTGTTGACCTCGACGTCGATCGCGTAGATCAGCACGATCGCCGCTTTTTTGCGCGCATCGTAGCTGCGCTTGAAGACGTTGAAGTCGATCAGGTCGCCGACCTCGATGCCGAGTCGCGCAACGATGGCGTCGCGCAGGGCGTGGTCGGGGTGGTCGAGGGGGAGTTTGAGTTCGTTAATTCGAATCATGTCAGTCGGTCGCAGTCCGGCAGGGCCAGCAGGGTAATCCTCTATTTTACCGTTGATCCGGTTCCTCAACCAATGCACCGGTTCACCGCGTCATTGGCATCTGTTTGTTGCAGAGCACTATCGACAACGCGGATGAGGCAGCGTGATGCCTGCTGAAAATTGCCTCTTTCTGGCGCAGCCCATGCCCCTTCCCGATGCTGCATTGCACTACAACATGGCAGCGGCTTGGCGGTGAATCGTTAAGTGTTGTATATCTGCATGAAATGAAGTTTGCGCGATTGACAGTTTTCTTATGAGCATGTTTTTATACATATGTTTTGATTTTTCTCTACCCGAAAAGACTCGAGGCAACTGCCAAGGACATGGAGTAGTCCGGCAGTGGAAGTGATTTATAAAGTCCCATATCAAGCCGTACTGTGTTTGGACGGTTAATAAAAATATTAGGAAATCACATGTTGATGAAAAAGACAGTCTTGGCGCATGCGCTGACCATCGCCTTTGCCGCTTCCGTGGCATCAATGTCGGGTGTTGCGCATGCAGCCTCGAACTCGGCGGGCGACATCACCGGCCGCGCCGGTGCAGGTACCGTTATCACGATCGAAAACAAGTCGATCGGCTTGTCGCGCACGATTACCGTCGGCCAGAAGGGCGACTACCAGCTGACCATGCTGCCCCCAGGCACTTATGTGGTTCGCGCGAAGTTGCCGAACGGCACGACCGAAGAGCGCCAGATTGCAGTGCAGGCCGGTGAAGGCACTGCCGCCAATTTTGACGCCGCCGAGACCCAGGTGGTCCACGTGACCGGTCGTGTTTCGCGCATCGACGTCAAGTCGCCTGAGTCGAGCATGGTGCTGACCGAAGCGGCGATCGATCGTATCCCGGTCGCCCGCGACGTGACCGCCGTTGCGCTGCTGGCCCCGGGCGCGACCCGCGGCGACGCCCGTATCGGCCAAACCACCCTGCGCGCCGGTAACGTGCCGTCGCTGGGCGGCGCATCGCCTGCCGAGAACGTTTATTACATCAACGGCTTCAACGTCACCAACATGCTCAACGGCGTGGCGTTCAACCAGGTGCCGTTCGAAGCGATCGCATCGCAGCAGGTCAAGACCGGCGGCTATGGCCCGGAATACGGCCGTTCGCTCGGTGGCGTGCTGTCCGTCACGACCAAGCGCGGCACCAACGAGTGGAAGGGTGGCGCCAACGTCATCTGGGAGCCGGTGGGCCTGCGCGGTGACTCGATCTACACCGATGCGATCAACCCCAGCACCGGCGAATGGACCAAGAAGAAGCGCGAGGGCGGCATCGACGACAAGAAGGCCAACCTGTGGGTGGGCGGTCCGGTTGTCGAGGACAAGCTGTTCATCTTCGGCCTGGTACAGGGCGCCGACATCAAGCAAAAGACCTACGGCGTCAGCGACCAGACTATCACCACGAGCAACTCGCCGCGCTACCTGGTGAAGGCGGACTGGAACATCAACGACAGCAATACCCTGGAACTCACTGCCTTCAACGACGAAAGCACGGACAAGGTACGCACTTATTTTTCGCCGACCCAGTACGGCACCCAGCGCGGCGCCGAGAAGCTGCCGGACGAATACACCACCGGCGGCCAGAATTACATCGCCAAATACACCTCGTGGCTGACCGATGATTTCACCGTCTCGGCCATGGCGGGCCTGGGCCGCTACAACCGCGCATCCGAGATCGGTTCGGCCGCCTGCCCGTGGATCCGTGACGATCGCACTTCGACCCGCGTGCGCCTGGGTTGCGCCACGACGACGCAGATCGTCGACCCGAACGCCAACGACGAGCGCAGGGCAATCCGCGTTGACGCCGAATGGAACCTCGGCAACCACGGCTTGCGCTTCGGCCTGGACAACGAGGAATACAAGGTCGTGGACGGCGTCAAGACGCCGGGCGCCGCGGTCATCCAGATCAAGAGGCTCGCCGCAGGCTCCGACCTGCCGAGCGGCTACCTGAACAACACGGGCGCGGCGATCGACTACCTGCAGATCCGTAACTTCGAGAACGGCGGCGCCTTCACCACCAAGAACTCCGCCTTCTACCTCGAGGACAACTGGCAGCTCACCAAGAACCTCGTCGCCAGCATCGGCGTGCGCAGTGAATCGTTCGAGAACCTGAACGCGGACGACAAGACCTTCATCAAGGTCGACAACACCATCGCGCCGCGCTTCGGCGTGTCGTGGGACGTCCAAGGCAACCAGCAGACCAAGGTCTTCGCCAACGCCGGCCGCTACTACATCCCGGTGATGTCGAACACCAACGTCCGCCTGGCGGGCGCCGAACTCGACTACACCGACTACTTCCGCTACACCGGCAGCAACGGCACCGACGCGTTCCAGCTTCCGGGCCGCGGCGCCCAGTTGGGCACCCGCACCGTCAGCGGCGACGGCACCGCGGGCGATCCACGCTCGGTCGTCGACCCGAAGATCAAGCCGATGTACCAGGACGAATTCATCATCGGCGCGCAGCAGGCGCTGGCCAACCGCTGGACCGTCGGCGCGAAAGCCACCTACCGCAAGCTGCAGAAGGTGATGGACGACATGTGTAACGGTCCGGGCGCCAACCAGTGGGCGCTGGCCAACGGCTACAACGCCAAGCAGGCCGGCATCATTGGCGACGCGATCGACCACTGCTTCCTGTACAACCCGGGCGGCGACCTGACGGCCAACATCGACCTGGAAGATGGCAAGGGCCTGACCCAGGTGGTCATTCCTGCTACCGCGCTGGGCTTCCCGCAGCCGGAGCGCAAGTACACGGCGCTCGAATTCACGTTCGAACGTGCATGGGATGGCGTCTGGAACCTGCAGGGCTCCTACGTCTGGGCTAAGTCGCGCGGCAACACCGAAGGCTATGTCAAGTCGGACATCGGCCAGGACGACGCCGGCATCAGCCAGGACTGGGATTACCCTGGCCTGATGGAAGGTTCGTACGGCGACCTGCCGAACGACCGCCGCCACACCTTCAAGATCTTCGGCGCCTACCAGGTACTGCCTGAGCTGCGCCTGGGGGCAAATGCGATCATCCAGAGCGGCCGTCCGCTGAACTGCCTGGGCTACTATTCGGGCAACCTGGACACCGTCTCCATCCTGTACGGTTCCTCTTCGTTCTACTGCAACCGCACCCTGGTTCCGCGTGGTTCGGCCGGCCGCCTCGAGTGGACTCGCGAACTGAGCCTGCAGGCAACCTACGAGCCGAAGTGGCTGAAGGGCACCACGTTCTCGGTCGACGTCCTGAACGTCTTCAACGCCCGTGGCGTCACCCAGGTGAACGAGGCAGGCGAAGCAGCGCGTGGTACGCCGAGCCCGAACTACCTGCAGCCGGGCGCCTTCCAGGCCGGCCGCAGCGTCCGCTTGATGGCGCAATACGAGTTCTGATCGTCCTGCGACAGGTTTGACCCAGATGCCGCCCTTCGGGGCGGCATTTGTTTTATGCACACGAAATGGCTGGTTCCGGCATCGCAAACTCCGGGAATTTTTAATTCCAAAATTCAACAAACATAATGCTGCTACAACCTGTTGTTTATGAATCGCACGGATGTCGCATCTTGTTGACACTCGGACTTTTGCTATGGTTTTATGTATTTATTCAAATAACTTTTGATTCTCTTCAACTGTTAATTGAGAGTGACTGTTAATTTGCCGGTAGCCGAAAACAGCAGCACGATGAAATGCGGCAGAAACGGGTGATATTCATCTTCCCGGCATTTGCCGATGCATCCGAAATGCGGTAATGCGCGTCCGGCACAAGCGAGACATCGGATATGGCGGCACAACCGCTTATGCGAATGAAAAAAACCACCTAGAAAAGCCAAGAAGGAGAAGTTTCCATGACGTTCAAGTTGAAGTCGATGCCTCGCGCAATCGCGATCCTGGCCGCCACCGGCGCCCTGGCAGGCATGAATCCGGCGATGGCACAGCAGCCGCAGCAGCCTGAAACGGCCGCCATGCAGCGCGTTGTCGTGACCGGCTCGCTGATCAGCCGCGGCGACCGCGAAACCCCGACCCCGATCGAGGTGATCACCGCCGAAGAGATGGTCCGTACCGGAAAAACCTCGGTCGCGGAAATCCTGAGCGACCTGGCCGCCAACGGCCAGGGCTCCCTCGGCACCGGCTTCCCTGGCGCATTCGCCAACGGCGCATCCGGCGTCTCGCTGCGCGGCCTGACCGTCGGCCTGACCCTGGTCCTGATCGACGGCCACCGCATGGCCTCGTACCCGCTGTCGGACGATGCCCAGCGCTCGTTCGTCGACGTCTCCTCGATCCCGTTCGACCTGATCGACCGCGTTGAAGTCCTGAAGGGCGGCGCATCGGCCCTGTACGGTTCCGACGCCGTCGCCGGCGTGGTCAACATCATCCTGAAGAAGAACTTCAAAGGCACCCGCCTGAACGCGGAAGCCGGCCACGCCCAGAAAGGCGGCGCGCGCACCCGCAAGGCCTCGATCACCACCGGCTTCGGCGACCTGAACAACGACGGCTACAACGCCTTCATCGGCCTCGAATACCGCAAGGCCGAGGCAGTCACGCTGGCGCAGCGCGACCACCACGAATGGGCCAGCGGCGACTACCGCTCGCGCGGCGGCTACGACGTGCGTCGTGGCATTCCGACCGCCCTGAATTCGAACCTGACCGCGGCCAACAGCCCGTTCCTGTACAACGCGGCAGGCACCGGCGGCGTCAACAACCCGGCCAACTTCCAGTTCCTGGATCCGACCAAGTGTAACTACACGCTGTACCGCTCGGGCGGCTGCATGGTGCGCGATACCTGGTCCTACCTGGCGCCACCGTCGGACAACGTGAACATCCTGCTGGGCGCCACCAAGAAACTGGGCGACAACTGGGAACTGTCGCTGAAGGGCTCGATGTTCGAGCGTCACAGCTCGAACAACCGCGGCACGCCGCCGGCCTTCTCGCCAGCGAGCTTCGCCGGCAACACGACCTACGTCAATGGCACGCTGACCCCGCAGGTCAACCGCATCGTCAGCACCCTGATCCCGGCGACCAACTCGCTGAACCAGCTCGGCGTCCCGGCACGCCTGTACGGCTACATTCCTGAAGCCGGCGCCGGTACCGCGTCCGACAACACCTCGCGTTCGACCCGTTTCTCGGTCGACCTGACCGGCACCGCGATGGGCTTCGACGTCAATGCGGCAGTCGGCTACAGCAAGGTCACGACCGACATCGACTACAGCGGCTACATCGATCGTCCTGCACTGCAGCGCGCACTGCTCATGAACGGTCAGCCTGGCAGCATCACGACCAATACGTTCAACCCGCTCGGCGGCAACAACCCGATCCTGCTGTCCTTCGTTTCGCCACGCTTCTCGAACAAGCTGCAATCGGACCTGAGCTACGTCGACGTGTCGGCCGGCCGTGACCTGATGCAGTTCGGCGTCGCTCCGCTGAAACTGGCAGTGGGCGCCCACTGGCATACCCGCGAGCAGAATTCGCCTGCATCGGGCCCGACCCTGACCGGCCAGGTCGCCAGCACCTCGGCCTTCGTCGTCGGCGAGGAAACCAACAAGGCGGTGTTCGCCGAACTGGCCGCCGTCCCGGTCCAGAACCTGGAACTGAACGTCTCCGCACGTTACGACCACTTCGACACCTACGGCACCTCCTTCACCCCGGCCGCCAAGTTCAAGTGGTCGCCGATCAGGCAGGCCTCGCTGCGCGGCACCTTCTCGAAGGGCTTCCGTGCGCCGAACCCGTCGGAAGTGGGCAATGCCGGTTCGTTCTTCCTGTTTAACGGTATCAACGACCCGATCCTGTGCCCGAACGGCGACCGCCTGAACACCGCGGGCAACGTCCCGTCGGCGTGCGGCATCCAGCCAACCTACGTCCAGACCACCGAGGCCGATGTCGCTCCGGAAAAGGCCAAGACCTACACCCTGGGCCTGGTGATCGAGCCGATCAAGGACCTGTCGGCCACGATCGACTACTACAACATCGAAATGACCGGCCAGATCACCTCGGCCGTGTCGGTGCCTGGCTTCACCCCGACCTGGGTACGTAATGCACCGGTGCCAACCGATATCTCGAACGGCGCCGGCGGCACCTTCGTCGGTACCCCGGCAGTGGGCAGCATCGCCTACGGCCCGACCCCGTACGTGAACCTGGGTGGCGTGGAAACCAACGGCATCGAGCTGGACCTGTCCTACCGCCTGCGTTTCGGCGACATGGGCAACCTGCGCGCCGGCCTGAACTTTGCCCACACGATCAGCTACAAGATCGATACCGGCACCGAGCAGATCGAGCTGGCAGGCACCCACGGTCCTTCGGCAGTCGGCGGCAACACCGGCAACCCGAAGAACCGCGCGAACCTGACGTTGGGCTGGGACCGCGGTCCGCTGGCCGTCACCACCACCGTGAACTGGGTCGATTCGTACTCGTCGCTCGATCCGTCGATCGGCGCCAACGACTGCTCGACCTCGGCGCATGATGTCGGTGGCCGTACGTTCTTCGACCTGAACGGCACCCCGCCGCAGTACTGCAAGATCGCTTCGTTCGCGAGCACCAACCTGAACGTGACCTACAAGCTGACGGAAAACCTGATGCTCAAGGGCACGATCCTGAACGTGTTCAACCGTCAGCCGCCAGTCGACGTCGCTACCTACGGCAGCGCCGGTAACAACCTGAGCCAGTACAACTCGGCCATGCACCAGGCCGGCGCGATCGGCCGCTTCTTCAGCCTGGGCGCAAGCTACACGTTCTAAGCCAGCAGAAGCAAACGCACACAGCGGCAGCGATGCCGCTGTGAACGACAAAACGGGATGCCTTGGCATCCCGTTTTTTTTCGATCCTGCCGCGCAATGCCTACATGCCGCCCCAGATCCCCGCCAGCATGGCCAGCGCCGCCAGCGCCGCGGTCTCGGTGCGCAGCACCCGTGGGCCCATCGACAGCGCCAGGGCGCCGGCCGCCAGCGCCGCGTCCTCTTCCTCGCGCGTAAAACCGCCTTCGGGGCCGACCAGCAGCGTCAGCGCTTGCGGCGGTTGTTCGTGCGCCCACGCCGCCAGCGACTGCGTCGCGCGCGGGCTGAGCAGGATCCGTGGCTGCGGCGGCTCCTGCGCCGTACCCAGCCAGCGGCCGAAGTCAGTGGCAGGGGCCAGGCCGGCGAGGCGGTTGCGGCCGCACTGCTCGGACGCCGCCACGATCACGCCCTGCCAGTGGGCATGGCGCTTCTCGAGCCGCTCGCCGGAGAGCCGCACCACGCTGCGCTGGGCCGCCAGCGGCTGTACCGCCGCCACCCCGAGCTCGACCGCCTTTTCGATGATCCAGTCCATTTTCGAGCCTTCCGGCAGCCCCTGCGCCAGCGTCACGGCATACGGCAGCTCGACCTCGGCCGCCTCATGGACGCCCACGCTGGCGCTTGCACGCCGCTTGCCGATGTCGGCAAGCGTGGCCTGGTACTGGCCGCCACGACCGTCGAACAGCGTCAAGGCGGCACCCGGTTGCATCCGTACAACGTGCAGGTGATGGGCGACCGATTCCGGCAGATCGACGGTGGCGCCGTTGGAAAGCGGCTGTGGACAGTAAAAGCGGGGCATGCGGCTCCTGTATATAGTCGGGCAAAACCTGCATTTTAAGTCGGCAGCGATTTGGCAAGTGAGCGCTCTGGTAAAATACCGGGCTACGGCCAGCCGCACCGCCTCCGCCTTCCAATCCAGACCACGTTTTTCATGACCTCTATGCAAACCACTACCCTGATGGCCAACGCGATCCGCGCGCTGGCAATGGACGCCGTCCAGAAAGCCAACTCCGGCCACCCTGGCATGCCGATGGGCATGGCGGAAATCGCCGTCGCGCTGTGGGACAAGCATTACCGCCACAACCCGGCCAATCCGGGCTGGCTGAACCGCGACCGCTTCCTGCTGTCGAACGGCCATGGCTCGATGCTGCACTACGCGCTGCTGCACCTGGCCGGCTACGACCTGTCGATGGACGACATCCGCGACTTCCGCCAGCTGCACTCGAAAACCCCGGGCCACCCGGAAGTGCACATCACGCCGGGCGTGGAAACGACCACCGGTCCGCTGGGCCAGGGCATCGCCAATTCGGTCGGCATGGCGCTGGCCGAATGGCTGCTGAGCTATGAATTCAACCGTCCGGGCTTCGAGGTGGTCGATCACTACACCTACGCATTCCTGGGCGACGGCTGCCTGATGGAAGGCATTTCGCACGAAGTCGCCTCGCTGGCCGGCACGCTGCGCCTGAACAAGCTGATCTGGCTGTACGACGACAACGGCATCTCGATCGACGGCCGTGTCGAAGGCTGGTTCACCGACGACACCCAGAAGCGCTTCGAAGCGTATGGCTGGAACGTGATCCCGAAGGTCGACGGCCACAACGTCGCCGCCATCTCGGCGGCCATCGAGGCGGCCAAGGCCTCGGACCGTCCGACCCTGATCTGCTGCAAGACCATCATCGGCAAGGGCGCGCCGAACCTGGAAGGCGGCGACAAGGTCCACGGCGCCCCGCTGGGCGACAAGGAAATCGCGGCCGTGCGCCAGCACCTGGTGTGGGACCCGATCCCGTTCGACATCCCGACCGAAATCTACGACGCCTGGGACGCGAAAGCGCGCGGCGCCGAGCTGGAATCGGCCTGGAACACCATGTTCGCCGAATACCGCGGCCAGCATCCTGACATGGCCGCCGAACTCGAGCGCCGCATGCAGGGTGAACTGCCGGGCAATTTCCAGCAGACGCTGGACGCCGCCATCGCTGCCTGCATCGACAAAAAGGAAACCATCGCCACCCGCAAGGCTTCGCAGAATGCGATCCAGGCGCTGGCGCCGGTGCTGCCGGAATTCCTGGGCGGCTCGGCCGACCTGACCGGCTCCAATCTCACCAACTGGAAAGAGTCGGTCGCCGTGCGTTCCGGCATCGCCGGCAACCACATCAACTATGGCGTGCGCGAATTCGGCATGGCCGCGATCCAGAACGGCGTCGCCCTGCACGGCGGCTTCATCCCGTTCGGCGCGACCTTCCTGACCTTCTCGGACTACAGCCGCAATGCGCTGCGCATGGCCGCCCTGATGAAGATCCGCTCGCTGTTCGTGTTCACCCACGACTCGATCGGCCTGGGCGAAGACGGCCCGACCCACCAGTCGGTCGAGCACGTCTCGTCGCTGCGCCTGATCCCGAACCTGGACAACTGGCGTCCGTGCGACACGGTCGAATCGCAGGTCGCCTGGGGTGCGGCAGTACAGCGCCGCGACGGGCCGTCGACCCTGATCTTCTCGCGCCAGAACCTGCCGTTCATGGAACGCGACGCCGCCACCGTGGCCAACGTGGCCAAAGGCGGCTACGTGCTGCGCGACGCGGAAAATGCACAAGTGATCCTGATCGCCACCGGCTCCGAAGTCGAACTGGCCATGAAAGCCGCCGACGCACTGGCAGGCGAGGGCGTTGCCGCACGTGTCGTATCGATGCCGTCGACCGACGTGTTCGAACGCCAGGACGCCGCCTACAAGGCCAGCGTGTTGACACGCGGCACGCCTCGTGTTGCTATCGAGGCTGGCGTAACCGACTTCTGGTACAAGTATGTCGGCCTGGAAGGCGCCGTCGTCGGCATCGACACCTTCGGCGAGTCGGCACCGGCGCCGGTACTGTTCAAGCACTTCGGCTTCACCGTCGAGAACGTCGTGGCCAGGGCCAAGGGCGTGATCGCGGCATAAGGATAAATAGGGTCGTGAGAGGGCATCGCTTGGAAGGCTGATGCTCGCTCGCCTGCTAACGGTTTTTTTTAATCAGGAGCTAAGAGTATGACCATCAAAGTTGCAATCAACGGCTATGGCCGTATCGGCCGTAACATCCTGCGCGCTTTCTACGAAGGCGGCAAAAAGCAGGACATC
>JAQGLR010000485.1 GCA_028292765.1 Massilia sp.
GACCAGACGTACTGGACCGGAACCCAGGCACGCGCCGGCTTGCCGCCCGCGGTCCCCGGCGTGAACTGGCACCTGGCGATCGCAACCCGCGCCGCTTCGTCGAGCGAGGCGTCGCCGCTCGACTTCGCTACCTGCGCTTCGGCGACGCTGCCGTCGGTATCGACCAGGAAGCGCAGCGTCACGGTGCCCTCCAGGCGCCGGGCGAGTGCCTCCGCCGGGTATTCCGGTTTGGCGCAGGAATTGAAGCGGGCAACCGGCTCGGTGGTAATGGCGTCCGGCCCGCGTGCGTCGCCGTGAGGTGTCGTCCCGGCGCAACCGGCGAGGCAGGCGGCCGCCATCGCCAGCACCGGAAGCGCGGCTTTCCAGTTCATTGCCTGCGTTTCGGGACGAACCAGTCGTTTGATACGTGACATGAGATCTCCTCCGTTGGCCCCCTGGGCCAGGTGGTGGGTTGAGAACTGGAGACGTTCCAGCTCGGAAAGCGCAAGGGCCAGGCGCCGCGGTTCGCCGAGTTGCCTTGCTGCGATATCGTCCGCGATCTGCTCGCGCTCGACACGGATACGGTGCGAGAGCCACCAGACCACGGGGTGGTAGAAGAGGATGGTTTCGATCATGCTCTGCGCCAGGTTGACGGGGTAGTCGAAACGGCGCACGTGGGCCAGTTCGTGGGCCAGCAGGGCTTCCAGCAACTGCGGCGACATGCCGGACAGGAGCGAGGCCGGCACCAGCACGACCGGGCGCCACCAGCCGGCGGTGACCGGACTCGACAGCGTATCGACCACGCGCAGGTGCACCTCGCGCGTGATGCCGAACTGCGTTGCCATCGTCGCCAGGCGCGCATTCCAGTGGGCGTCGACACGCTGGCTGCGCGCCGCGCGGCCGACCCAGACCAGGCCCAGTGCCAGGCGCAGGCTGAGGGCCGCGGCGCAGGCGGCCCAGCCGGCGACCAGCCAGGCCAGGTGGGCCTGCAGGAAGCCTTGCCAGCCGCCGCTGCCGGCGCCGCCGGCGCCCGGCAACATCTGCATCAGCACCGGCGTGCCGCTCGCGCTCGCAGCGCCGCCGTGCAGGCGCGCGATCAGTTCAAGCGCCGGCCAGAGCAGGCACAGCAGCAGGCCAGTGCAGGCGATGGCGTAGCGCGTTTGCGGACGCGCACGGCGCAAGCCGAGCAAGGCAACCGAGGTCTCCAGGCCGACCAGCGCGCACTGCCAGATCGAATCGAGCAGGGTGGCGCCGATATGGCCGATCAGTTCGGGGCCCGTCATTGCTCGTCCTCCTTCAGCAGCTTTTCGATTTCGTCCCGTTCCTTGCGCGAGATGCCGCTCCTCAAAGCCGCCAGCACCAGCGCCTTGGCCGAGCCGGCAAATGCCTTCTGCACCAGGTCTTTCAGCAAATTGGTCTGAAGCGAATCCTTGGCCTGCGCCGGCGCGTAGACGTGCGATCGTTCGCTCTCGTCGCGGGTCAGCAGGCCCTTGGTGTGCATGATCTGCAACAGGCGCAGCACGGTGGCGTAGGTGATATCCGGACGGCTTTTTTGCATCGCCTCGTGGACCTGGCGCGCGGTGGCGGCGCCGAGCGGCCACAGGGTCTGCAAAAGGTCGAGTTCGGCCGCTGTCGGTTTTGGTAGTTCGGGTTGGCTGGACATGGCATTTCCTTCGGGTTGCAAGCTTGTCAAATCTAGAATAGCTTGTCTAGAAAAGATTGTCTAGGTTATTTTCCTTGAGTGCGCGGCGGTATGAAAATACATAGACAAAGTTGTCTACACTCACTTATGCTTGTGCATCAAGAAAACCAACAGGAGACCCCCCATGCTGAAACGACTCGCCCTGGCGACTGCGCTGGCGACCACTTTGGTGACCGCCTTTGCGCTGTCCGCGGCCAGCAAGGCTTCGCCCTTGCCGGCCTATCCGTTCGTGCACGTGAGCGCCGAGGCCTCGCGCTACACGACACCGAACATCGGCGCGCTCGATTTTTTGATCGTGGCGCGCGATGCGGACCCGGCGCTGGCGCGCGGCACGATCGAAACGCGCATCGCGGAAGTGCGTGCCTTGCTGCAGGAGCAGGGGATACCGCTCGAGGACCTCGAGACGCGCGACGTGCGGCGCGAACCGGGCAGGAACGGGGCGGCCGAGCCAACCGCGCAGGAACTGCGCGTCAGCGCGCACCTGATCGTCCGCGACCTGTCGAAGTGGCAGGCCGTGGTGGCGCCCTTGCTGGACAAGCCGAACCTGGCCGATTTTGCCACCTCGTTCGATATCGTCGAGCGCGACCAGGTGGAAAGCGAGTTGATGGCCGACGCCCTGCGCGATGCCCGCCGCCGCGCCGAGATCATCGCCAAAGGAGCGAAGCGCAAACTCGGCGCCGTCACGGCAGTGACGCCGGGCGGCGTGAAGAATGTCGGGGCGGCGATCGGGCTGGTGCGGGCGGACTTCAGCTACACCCGCGTGAGGGACACGAACGTCAGGCCGTCGAACGTCGACGCGCGCAACTTCCTCTCGGTCGACGCGCTCAAGCTGGTGCAGCCGATCGACGTGGTGTTCAGGCTGGAATAAGCGGCTGGAGCGATTATTTCTTCTCGATCTTGCCGTGCACGTCGTTCACCATCATCAGCGCCGCCGAGCCCCAGAACTGGCCGGCGTTGCCGCTTCAGCCGCTGCGCTGGTGGCTGCGGCGGCGGCGGACGGGGCGAGCAGGGTGCCGAGGGCGAGGGCGTGTTTCCACATCGTGGTGTCTCCGGTGGGTAGCTTGGCCGGGCAGCCTGGCATGGCCTTGCGCGAACGGCAACGGCTGAGATCGGCCGCCGGCTGCGGCCTTCGTGTAAACAAAAAAACCGCGCCGAAGCGCGGTTCTTTGTGCAACCCGAAGCAGGTCAGGCCGCTTCGCGCACCGGCTGCAGCACCTTGTTGTCGGGTTCGACATAGGTACCCGACAGGACCGCGTCCATGCGCTCCTTGTCCAGCTCGTTTTCCCACTTCGACACCACCACCGAGGCCACGCCGTTGCCGACGAAATTGGTCAGCGCGCGGCATTCGCTCATGAAGCGGTCGATGCCGAGGATCAGCGCCATGCCGGCCACCGGAATGGATGGCACCACGGCCAGCGTCGCCGCCAGGGTGATGAAACCGGCGCCGGTGATGCCCGAGGCGCCTTTCGAGGTCAGCATCGCGACCGCCAGGATCGTCAGTTGCTCGGTCATCGTCAGGTCGGTGTTGGTTGCCTGGGCAACGAACAGGGCGGCCATCGTCATGTAGATGTTGGTGCCGTCCAGGTTGAACGAGTAGCCGGTCGGCACGACCAGGCCCACCACCGACTTCGAGCAGCCGAGATTTTCGAGCTTGCGCATCAGGGCCGGCAGGGCGCTTTCCGACGAGCTGGTGCCGAGCACGATCAGCAGTTCTTCCTTGATGTAGGAGATGAACTTGAAGATCGAGAAGCCGGTCAGCTTGGCGATGGTGCCGAGCACGACGCAGACGAACAGGCCGCAGGTCAGGTAGAACGAACCCATCAGTTTAGCCAGCGGGATCAGCGAGGCCAGGCCGTATTTGCCGATGGTAAAGGCCATCGCGCCGAAGGCACCGATCGGGGCCAGCTTCATGACGATGTTCACGACGCCGAAGATGGCGTGCGAGAAGTCTTCGATGATCTTGGTCGTTGGACGGCCGCGCTCGCCGAGCAGCGACAGCGCCGTGCCGAAGAGGATCGCGATCAGCAGCACTTGCAGGATGTCGCGGTTGGCGAAGGCATCGACGAAGGTGTTCGGGATGATGTTGAGCAGGAAGTCGACCGTGCTCTGGTGCTTGGCCTTGTCGGTGTACTGGGCGATCGAGGCCGCGTCGAGGTGGGCGACGTCGACGTCGAAGCCGGC
>JAQGLR010000488.1 GCA_028292765.1 Massilia sp.
GCAGCGGCAGCGGCGCGGGCCGCCGCCGTGCGCCTGCGCCGCGAGCAGGAAAAGCGCGAGCGCCTGCAAACCGATGCCGCGCGGCGCCTGCGCCGGGAAGCCCTGCGCGAACAGTTGGCCGCGCGCCGCGCCGAGGAAGTCGCGAAAACGCGCCAGGCGCAGGAAGAAGCGCAGCGTAAAACCCTGCAGGCCAGGGCCGCGGCGGCCTATCTCGCCGAGCAGGAACGCGCACGCGGGCTTGCCGCGCCGACGGCCGCGCCGGACGCCCCGGCGCTGCCGAAGCCCGTCCTGCTGCGCGACCGCTTCCGCGACGGCACGGGAGAGGGCCCCGAACTGGTCGTCGTCAGGGCCGGCCGCTTCCAGATGGGTTCGCCCGAGCACGAACGGAAGATTGCGATGGCGGCCGGGGCCCAGAAGAACTGGCTGGCGCGCGAGACCCCGCAGCACTGGGTCGGCATCGAACGCGCATTTGCGCTGGGCCGCTATCCGGTGACGGTCGGCGAATGGCGCGCCTTCGTGGAAGCGACGGGCTGGCAAGCGGACGGCGACGTCGACTGGGCCGCGCCCGGCTTCGTGCAGCTTGATTCGCATCCGGTGGTCGGGGTGTCCTGGGGCGACGCCCAGCTGTACCTGGCCTGGCTGTCGCAGGCCACCGGCGCGCGTTACCGCCTGCCGAGCGAAGCCGAGTGGGAATACGCCTGCCGCGCCGGCACCAAAACCGCATTCAGCTTCGGCGACGACATCGACCCCAGCCTCGCCAACTACGACGGCAATTTCACCTGGAACGGCGGCGCGCACGGCGACTTCCGGCGCGGCACCACGCCAGTCGCGCTGTTTGCCGCCAATCCCTGGGGCCTGCACGACATGCACGGCAACGTCTGGGAATGGGTGCAGGATGTCATGCACGACAATTACGAAGGCGCGCCGCTCGACGGCAGTGCCTGGGAAGAGTGTGGCGCGCGGTGTGGCGCGCGCGGCGGCGACCGCGCGCGCCGCATCCTGCGCGGCGGCTGCTGGCTGTACAACCCGCGCTACCTGCGCTCGGCCCTGCGCAATGCCTTCTCGGCGGTGATGTCGAACGACATCGTCGGCTTTCGCGTGGCGCGCGAATTGTCCGGGGATGAGGGCGCCGAGGACATTTCCTGAAGTCGATTCCTCACAGGCTAGCGTGCGCAAGGCTTATGCGGACGGAGTAGGCTGATAGCTTTCAAACGGTCTGTGTACCAGCTTGAAAGACACGCCATGAAAATCCCTGAAGAGCTGCGCATTCCCGCAATCGTGTTCGGCCTGCAAGCCGCGCTGCTGGCGGGGGTCTCGCTGATTTTCTTCCTGATGCGGCACTGAGTACGACAGCCCCGGTGCGGCGGCAGGCTGCCGGCAGGCGAATTCAGGCTTGCCGCGCCAAGGCGCGCCGGGGCCCGGCAGGGGCGCCGGCCGCCGTTCCGCCGTACACCTCCGGATAGGGCCGCGTGGCAAACTGCGGTGCGCGTGGCCAGCCTGCCAGCCCTTCGGTCGCGCCGGCCGGGGTGAGCGGCGTCGCTTCGCCGCCGGCCGGGTCGCGCCGCCAGAAGCCGCCGTCCCGATGGAACAGCAGCGGCAGGCCGGGCGGATGCGTGTGCCTGGCGCGGCCGCGCGTGTTCCCGGGATCGCGTTCGGGCTCACACAGGTAAAACGCTTCGTATGCCCTGCCGGCATCGACGCGGTGCAGGATGATGCCGTGCGGCAGGATGGCGCCCACTTCGAGCACGGCCACGCCGGGAATGCTCGCCGTCAGTTCGATGCGCATGCCCGGGTGCAGGGGCACGGGCGTGTGCTTGCCGGGCCAGGCGCCGTCGAGCAGCAGCCCATAGCGCGACACGTCTTCGATCTCGAAGCCATCGCGCCCGCGCCGGATGAGGGCATGCCGCGCCGAGATGCGGCGCGTCAGGCCAGCAGGGGAGGGGCCGGCGTCGCCGTGGTGCGAGAGCAGCAGGTCCGCATCGAGTGCGCCGGGCTCGCAGCGCCCGAGCACGCATTCGTCGAGCGCGAACAGGCGCAGGAAGCGAACAGGATCCGGCGCGTCGAACACGAGGCAGGCCGTGCTGGCCGGGCAGGGGTGCCGGGCCGCCTGCGCCGGATGGTGAACAGGCTCGATCATGGGCTGAACGAGCGGCTGAACGAGCGGCTGGTCGATCTCGAGTAAATCTTCGTCCCAGGCGATGCTCGAAAAGCCGAGGTCGATCTTGCCGCTCCCCGCGTCGAGGTCGAGGTGGGCGATGCCGGCGTTGCTGGCGCTGACGTCGATATCGACACTGCCGCCGCCCAGGCCCGCCTTGACCCGGGCGATCGAGGCATCGTCGGCGCTGACGCGAACGTTCTTGTGCGTGGCAAGGAAAGTCTGGTGGATGTCGCGCAGGCTGGCATCCAGGCGCGGCGCCAGGATCAGCAGCGTGGCGATCCAGGTCCGGGCGGCCGCAGGCGAGTCGCCGCGACGGCTGTGCAGTTCGAGCTCGATCCGGTACTGGCCATGCTCGAGCCCGCGCGAGGAAAATTCGAGGAAGACCGGCAGCCATTCGCCACGCCCGGTGCGCGCGAAGCTGTGGCGTCCGCCGCAGTCCAGGCGCAGGCGCGAAGCGGCCAGCATGCCCACCTGCGGCGCGACGTCCACCGGCATGCCGCGCAATTCCAGCTTGAGCACCTGGCGCCCGCCGGCGGCGCGCGGGTCGAAGTCGCTGACGTGCAGGTGCGGCCGGTGCAGGTGCGGCCGGTGCAGGGGTGCGGCGCCCGGGACGATCGGGCCGGCGGCCGGGCTGGGCAGGTTGATGGCAGGATCTTGCGCCGGCGCTGGTTCCACAGGCGCCTGGGTCACGGGTTGCACATGGCGATGCGCGCAGGCGGCTTCCCCTGGCATCACCCAGACGGTGCAATGCGGATGCTCGGGATGGCGGCAACGCTTCATCAATAGCCGATCATTGGTGGACCTCGTGGACCGGGACAGCTTAGCGGTATTCACCCAGCCGTGGCGCGCGCCAGTGCCTGATCAGGCACAGTATTTCCTGCCGTAAATCAACCGTCTTGCGGCAGCGCCGTCTCGTCGTGTCCCGGGTTGCGGACCCGCAGGGCGATCGCGGTCAGGTTGTCCGGTTGCAGGCCGGCCGGCGGCCGCGTTTCCATTTCCCTGAACAGGGCGGCGATGGCGCCGGATGCGGCTTCGTGCGCCATCAGCGACGGCCAGCGGGCGACAAACCCGGCGGGGTCGAGACAGGACCAGAAGCCGTCGGTGGCGAGCAGGTAGAGCGCGTCGCTGCGCAGCAGGATGGCGCGGCGGTCCGGCAGCGCGCGCAGCCATGGCGGAAGGATGTCGGGCGTCAGCGCAAACAAGTCGTCGTCGAGGCGGGCCGGGTCGGCAAAGGTGTTCCCGAGGATGAAGGCCTGGGCGATCTGCGGCCCATGGCGGCCGTGCACGTGGTGGCGCCAGGCGTCTTCCTCGACCAGTCCGGCCGTTGCCAGCACCGTGGCCGGAACGTGGTCGACGGTCAGCGGCAGGGCGCAGCCTCCTGCGATTTCGTACAGCCGCGAGTCGCCGACATGCCAGAGCAGGGCGTCGCCATTCCCGTCGGGCGGCAGTTCCAGCAGGGTCAGCGTGGTCCCTGGCCGCGCAGTGCTCTCTTCGAGGGCGTCGAACTGCCGCTGCAGCGCGCCGTGCAGGCGGTTCAGGTGCGTCGACAGTGCGTCGACATCGCGACAGGCGGGAATCGCGAGCAGGCCGGCGGCGACCGCCTCCGCCGCTTCGCGCCCGTGGCCATGCCCGCCCATGCCGTCGAGGACGGCAAGGCGCACGTGGCCCGGCGGCCAGCCGGCGACGGCGACCGTCTGCGGCAGGCCGCCGGCGAGGAACGCGGCATTGCCTGCGGCGTCGATCAGCAAGCAGTTGTCCTGGTTCTCGGAACGCATGACGGGGCCGGCGCCGACCGCGCTGTGCGCCGCCACGTCCAGCCGTGCGCCGAAATTCAGGTGTTCGAACATGGCATCGAGAAGTCTTGATGGGAGCGTCCATCATATGGTAGCTTGACGTTTTGGCAAAGCCCGCCCCGTTTATGTTGATCCGCCCTTGCGAAAACCGTGACCTGCCCGCCATGGCGCGGCTGTTTCGCGCCAGCGCCCTCGAGTACATCGTGCACGACTCGCCGCCCGAAGGCGCCTGCACTTTCCTGCGCGAGAACGACGAGGAAGGCTTGCGCGGCTTCGTGCGCAGCGGCCATGTCTATCACGTGGCGCTCGACAGCGACGAACTCGCGGGCTTTATCGCGATTCGCAACAACGACCACCTGTACCACCTGTTCGTCGACCGCCGCTGGCATCGCCAGGGGCTGGCGCGCCGGCTGTGGGACGTGGCGCGCGGCGAGGCGCTCGCGCGCGGCGGGGCCGGCAGCTTCACGGTCAACGCATCGAGTTTCGCGGTGCCGGTGTACGAGGCCTTCGGCTTCGAACGCACCGGACCCCTGCAATGCGTGAAGGGGCTGAAGGTCAACCCGATGCGCTTTACAGCGAAGCTCGCACCGGGCTGAATCACCGGCGTTCGTCGGCACGGCGCAGCCACAGGCTGCTGGCCCAGCCCTCGAAAGGCTGGCCGTCGACCAGCGTGCGGACCTGCCACCAGTCGCCATCGGCCACGCCGGTGGCGGTCACCACGGAACCGGCCGGCAGCACGGCCACGCGGCGGGCGCCGACCCCGTTCGCCGCGCGCAGGTTCAGCGCGTCCGCGACCCGGTAGCTGCGTCCTGGCAGCGGCGCATCATGGGCTGCCGCTGCCTGGACTACCGATACGCCGCCTGGCGCATCGCCCTGCGGCGCGGCGATCCACCACAGCGCGCCGCCGATCACGCAGGTACCCAGCACCAGCACCGCGAGCGCGCGCGCATTCGCGCGGCGCCACCACGCGCCGGGCGTGAAGCGCGCCGCCAGCGCCAGCGTCGCCAGCAGCGCGGCGCCGATGCAGGCGAAGGGCAGGAACCAAGCCGGCACGATGCTCATGCCTACGCCTCCACGCGCAGCACGTAATGCCCGGCCACCACATGGTGCCCGTTCGGCACCAGGTAGGGCGCCTCAAGCGTGGCAGCCTCGATCGCCGCGACGAAGCCAAGCTGCTCGTCGAGGTGGTACAGGGCCTGCGTCGGCGAGAGGCGGCTGACGCGCCATCCTTCCGGCGTGGCCTCGATGTTCATGGCGTTGCGCGAGAGCCCGAGGCGGTCGGCGCCTCCGAGGTCGAGGGCGTCGGCGCCGCGCAGGCAGGTGGCGGCATCGAGCACGCGCAGGCCGGCCAGCGCGGGCGCGCCACGGCCAAAGGCGACGCGCGAACCGGCGATGACCGGCACGCTCGGCACGCTCGGGGCCAGTGGCAGGCAGACGATCGCGCAGTAGCGCTCGAGCATCTGCGCTGCGGGCGCCAGCACGCGCAGGTCGACGCCGTCGAGGGGGGCGAAGCGGTTCGGCACCGCGATGCGCTGGCGGCCGTCTTTCGTGATCGCATGGACCTCGTCGGCCTCGTCGACCGCAAAGCCGATCAGGCAGTCCTCTTCGAGGGCGCCGGCGGCCAGCTTGCGGTCGATCCCGAATTCGACGGCCGCGGCGCCGGTATCGCGGTAGCGCGAGAGGCGCGGCAGGGCGATCGCCGCGAGCGCCACGCGCTGGCGCGCCACCGGCGCGTAAGTGGCGTCCAGCGGAAGCGGGGCCTCGGCCTCGGCCTTATGGCGGGCGCGGTGCACGGCCGGCACGGCGGTGAGTTCGACATCGTCCAGCGTGCGTTCGCGTGTCTTCCAGACCGCCGCAGTCCGTGGGACGGTAGAGGGAGTGGCCGCGACCGGCGCGATTGCCTTCGGGGCGGCGGCCGCCGCGTGCTGCGCAATTTTCAGCAGCAGGCGTGGCGACGACCCTACCGCATCGCGTGGCGCATCGCGTGCCGCGTCGCCCCGTTTCGCACGGATCGTGTAATAGCCGGTGGCGGGGTCGAAGCTGCAGTCGAAGGCTTCCTTCGGCCGCACCTGCACTTCGAGCGGCGCATCCGGCCCGTCGTTGATCAAGAGGATGGCGCAGTCGACTCCGAACGGCCAGCCCGGCACGGCGTGGGTGGCGCTGGCCGCATCGCGGCCCAGCACCGTCAGGCGCTGGTTCGGGTAGACCGGGCACACCGGCTGCCAGATGGCGCTGTCGCGCGAGACGCTCACGGTATATTGCAGCTGTTCGCCCGGCGCCGGCAGGTAAACGGCGTGGCCGAATTTCACTTCGACGTGGCCCGCTTCCAGGTGCTCCGAGCCGAGCACGTGGTAGCGCACGTCGTCGCTGCCGAGCAGGTCGCCGAAATCCTTCTGGTGCAGCGCCTGCAGGGTCTGCGCCAGGTCGCGCACGCGCGCGCCGCGGGTCAGGTGGCGGTCGTCGTCGACCTCGTCCTGGGGCAGCACCAGGGTCACGTGGGAAAAGCAGCGGGTCGCGGCGCGCCCGCGCTGCTCGCGCGGCGCCCTCTCCAGCAGGTCGCGCAGCAGCGGGCGGCGGTTGAACAGCGCCAGGCCCGGCGCCTGCCAGATCGCTTCGGCATTGAACACGTCGCTGACGCGGCTCAGGGTTTCGTGTTGGACGTAGACCGGCATGATTCATTTCTCCTCGATGATGGGGGCGCCTGCCTTGGTAACGGGACCGCCAGCAAAGCCTAGCAGGGGGAAGATGAAAAACAGGAGGTGCGAGCCGCCCGCCGACAGGAAGCTCATCGGCTGCCCCATGATCGGGAAGAACGCGAGGTTGGTTCCCCAGGACAGCAGGAAGTGGCCGAACAGGAAGGCGGCGCCGCCGCACAGCACGAAGCAGCGGAAGCGCCCGGCCCAGGCGTGGCGGAAGTCGCGCGCCAGCAGGCCATCCTGCCAGGCGCGCAGCGCGGCATGCAGCAGCGCGCACAGGAACGCGGCCTGCAGCGTCCACAGGGCCAGGCCGGCGGCCAGGCCGTGCCGCTGCAACAAAAAGGAGGGCGCGAAATCGTCCTGCACCGCCGGAATCGCCAGCGCTTCGAATGCGCCCTGGCCGAGCGCGGAAAGGCCGACTACACCGTCGGCGCCGAGCCAGCCGCCGCTGGCGATCGCGGCGGCGCCCAGCAGCAGTTGCTGGCCGGTGTGCGGGTGGGCCGCGGGGTCGAGCCAGACGCCGAAACGCTCGCCATAGAAGCTCCAGCCGCTGGCCGCCTCGAGGCCGGCGCCGCGCAAGGCCAGCAGTCCGGCCAGCCAGGCGCAGGCCAGGGCCGCCACCGCCAGCCCGGCGCCGGGACGGCGCGCCGCGAACGACCAGGCCAGCAGCATCGCCGTGCCCCAGACCAGCAGCAGGATCAGGGGCGAATAATCGTCGACCTGTACCAGCGCGACGGCCAGCATGACGACGAACAGCAGCGCCGGCGCGGCCAATCGTAGCCACCCCAGCCAGCGCAGGCGGGCGCCGCCCGGGCCCGCCCCCAGGCCGAGTGCGATGCAATGCGCGGCCAGCACCGTCAGCGCCAGCTTGGCGAATTCCACCGGCTGCAGGTCGAACACGCCGGTCTCGTTGCCCCAGCCGACCTGCACCAGCAGCGCCGCCAGCGCGCACGCGGCCAGCAGGAGCAGGAACCACTCGACCCGGGCTTGCACCATGGGTGGCCGGCCCGGGCCACGACGCCGGGCGTTGACGGCGCCGGCGACCCCGAGGCCGAGCGCGGTGGCCGCCGCCGTCTTCTGGAAGTGGCGCAGCCAGGACGTATCCGGCGCGCCCAGCCCCAGTTCCAGCTGGAGCAGCAGGCCCCCCGCCAGCAGCAGCACGCCGGTGGCGATCACCGCGCCCGCAGTGCGCCAGGAAAGCCCGTACCACAGCGCCGCCCAGCACAGCAGCAGCGACCAGGCGACGCCCGGCGCGGCGCCGGCGCGCTGGGCCAGCAGCAGCACCAGGCCCGCCACGGCGAGCGCAATGCCGGCGCCGAGCCGTGCAGCGTCCGCCCTGTCGCCGCCAACGCGCGCGCGCCGCGCCAAGGCGGAAGCCAGGGCGAAAGCCAGGGCGCCGGCCGCCAGCACGGCGATGGCAAACGGCGTTGCCGGCGCCGGCCAGGCCCACGGGTCGCGCCGTTCCCATTGCCAGCGCACGCCGCCGGGCAGCGCGGCGCGCGGCTGCGCCGACAGCGCGACGCGGTTCACGGGATGGAGCCGCAGCGCGCCCTCATGGAAGCGTGTTTCCAGGCGCGTGCGGCCGATGCTGATGGCGCCGACGCCGTCGAGCGCCTGTTCCGCCAGCGCGAGCTCGAACGGCAGGCCGCCGCGCTCGACGAGGAGCGGCGCATTCGCAGCAGCGGCACTGCCTGCCGCCGCCGTGAGCACCGGAGCACCGTCGACGATGCGCAAGACAGCGCTTCCCGGCGCCGCATGCGCGTTGCCGACCCGGGTTCCACAGGCGAGGTTGCCGCCGAAGCCGAGCGGGCGCTCGATGGCGAGCATGGAAAGGGAAAGCGGCAGCCAGCGGTTCCAGGCCCCCGCCAGGCGTGCGCCCGGCCCGGCGCCCGGACACGCGGCAAGGGGGGCGCCGTCGCGCCACACGGTGGCGCCGTCGTAACGCCAGGCCTGCCTGCCGTCGCTGAAGCGCACGGCCTTGCCGTCGACCGCCTCGACCGTGTAGTGCAGGGCGCCGAGCTGGAAACGCGCGCCCGGCTGCAAGGCAAGGGAAGCGCTGCGCGTTTGCCGGCCGTCGCGCTCGAAGCGCAGGGTGCCGCCGCCGGTGCTTGCCGCCCACCAGCGGCCTTCCATATCGCGGCGCAGGCGCAGCGGGGGACCGGATCCGGGCGCCGCCAGCGCGGCGCGTTCCAGCTCGACCGCGGCGCCGGGCGCCAGCCGGATGTCGATCCGCGCCGGCAGCCAGGCCGCTGGGCTGCGCAGCAGCGCCAGGCCCTGCAAGGCGCACAGCGCCGACAGGATCGCGCCGGCCGCGAGGCGTGCCGCTCCGGCGCGCATCACGCGGCCCTCCGCAGGCCCTGCGGACCCTGGAGACCTTGGACCTGGCCGGCCGCGATCATGCGGCTGATCTCGAGCGCATGGCGCGGCCGCTCTTCGCGCCGGCTGGCCAGCAGGGCGCGC
>JAQGLR010000289.1 GCA_028292765.1 Massilia sp.
AGCTTCTTTAGCAGCAGCGATTCGGCCACTTGCGGCTTGACATCATCGAACGCCGGAATCATCGCCGCGCGGCTGTCTTCCAGCTTGATCACGTGGTAGCCGAACTGGGTCTTGACCGGGGTCTCGGTGATCTGGCCCTTGTTCAGCTTGACCATGGCGTTCGAGAACTCAGGCACGTAGGATGCGGCGCTCGCCCAGTCCAGGTCGCCGCCATTGGCGGCCGAACCGTCTTTCGACTGCTTGGCCAGTTCTTCGAACTTGCCGCCCGCTTTCAGCTTGGCAATGATGGCCTTCGCCTCGTCTTCCGTCGCGACCAGGATGTGGCGTGCATGGTATTCCTTGTCGCCAACCTGCGCCTTGTACTTGTCGTACTCGGACTTGATCTCGGCATCCTTGATCGGGTTCTTCTTGACGTAGTCGGCCAGCATCGCGTTGATGATGATGCTCTGGCGGGCGTTGTCGATCGCGGCCTTGACGTCGGCGCGGTTGCCCACGCCCTGCTTGTCGGCTTCCTGGATCAGGACTTCGCGGCCGACCAGTTCTTTCTTGATCATTTCACGCAGCTGCGGCGAGTCGGTCGCACGGCCCTGGGCCACGACTTGCTTGACCATCTGGTCGACGCGCGACGTCGGGATTGCCTTACCGTTCACGGTCGCGACATTCTGGGCGAGAGCCGGCAGTGCGACCATCGCGGCCATGGCGATCAACAGGCGGGTTGGCTTCAAAATCATTGTTCAGATCCTATATAAACTCGAAATATCGCCCGCTGGCGACGGAACCCGGCGTCGATCACGACGCCGGAAGCACAACATCTTACTGTACCTTTGCCTTCTTGACCATTTCCTCTTGGTAAGCGGCAAGCTTACTCTGGGTCAGGCTTTCGGCGATCTGGGTCTTGATCTCGGCCATCGGTGGCACCTTGACGGCGCGCGTGTCGTCGACCTTGATGACGTGGAAGCCGGCCTGGGTCTTGACCGGGGTGTCGGTCACGCCGCCTTTTTGCAGCTTGGTGAAGCCGGCTGCGAATTCAGGAGGGAAGGCCGACGGGCTGGCCCAGTCGAGATCGCCACCGCTGTTGGCGGTGCCGGTATCCTTGCTCTGCTTGGCCAGTTCTTCGAACTTGGCGCCTCCCTTGAGCTTGGCGATGACGGCTTTCGCGTCCGCTTCGTTTTCCAGCAAGATATGGCGCAGGTGATATTCCTTCTCGCCAGCCTGGGTCTTGGCGAAGCGGTCGTACTCGGCCTTGATCTCGGCGTCGGTCACCGGGTTCTTGGCGATGTAGTCGCGTGCCAGCTGGTTGACGACGATCGCCTGGCGGGCGCTGTCGAGTGCCTGGCGCACGTCCGGCTTCTTGTCGTAGCCCTGCCTGATCGCTTCCTGCATCAGCACTTCACGTTCGATCAGGCTCTTCTTGATCTGCTCGCGCAGTTGCGGGGAGTCCTGGCCCTGGCCCGCTGCGACAACCTGCTTCACGACCGCGTCGACGCGCGAAGTCGGGATTGCCTTGCCGTTGACGACGGCGAGGTTCTGGGCGAATGCGGGCGCCGCGAGGGTAGCAAATGCGGCGATCAGGGCTAACAGCAGCCGTGCTGGCTTAAAAGTCATTATTGAATTTCCTGTGGAGGGAGTTGCTTGGACGTGATTAGATTAGTTCTTTTGCGGAGCAGTTCAATTTTCCGATAGATTTCTTAAGTCATCCTGAACCGGCCTCAGTCCAGCTCGGATGGCGCCAGGGCCGTGATCGCCAGGGCATGGATCTCGGCCTGCATCATATCGTGCACGGCATCATACACCAGTCGATGACGCATGACGAGTCTTAGTCCCTCGAAGCGGCTGGAGACGATTTTCACGCTGTAATGCCCGCCGCCGGAGGCCGCGCCGGCATGCCCGGCGTGCAGCGCCGAGTCGTCGCCGACCTCGAGTCGGGTGGGTTCCAGCGCGCCCTGCAGCGCCGTGCGGATGCGTTCCACACGCGTATCGGTGCCGATGTCCAGGCTTGTGCCAGTGTTCATGCTTCCTCCTGCGGAACGTGTTTCATCAGCATCATTGCTTGCCCCATGCTGAAGACGAAGAAGATCGCGGTCATGCCGAAGACCTTGAAGTTGACCCAGGCCGGGGTGTTGTCGCGGAACACGACAAAGGCCATGAACAGGTTCAGGGCGCCGATCAGGAACATGAACACCATCCAGGTATAGCCGACCCGTGGCCAGATCGCCTCGGGCAGGGGCAGCGCATCCTTCATCACCGCACGCATCAGGTTCTTGCCGAAGAAGACCTGGCTGACGAAGAGTGCGGCCGCAAACAGCCAGTACAGCATGGTCGGCTTCCACTTGATGAAGGTCTCGTCGTGGAAATAGATGGTCGCGCCACCGAACACGACGATGACGATGAAGGACACCCACAGCATCGTGTCGACCTTGCGCCGGCGCACCATCAGGTAGCCGACCTGCAGGAAGGTCGCCAGGATCGCGACCACCGTGGCCAGCATGATCGGTGCCTGGGCGGCGATGATCTTGCCGCCCGAGACCATGCCGCCGAGGTATTGGTCGGCGAGGGCGCTTGCCGCCGCTTCGTTACCGGTTCCCAGTTTGTAGACCAGGAAAAACAGGATCAGCGGAAAAAAGTCGAACAGGAATTTCATGGCGCTCCAAAAATGATTCTATTAAATGTCCTCGAACCGCAGGGCGGCCGAGTTGATGCAGTAGCGCAGCCCGGTTGGCGGCGGGCCGTCCGGGAACACGTGGCCGAGGTGGGCGTCGCACACGGCGCAAATGATTTCGGTACGCACCATACCATGGGCGCGGTCGACCTTCTCGATCACGTTCTCGGGATCGAGTGCCTTGAAGTAGCTGGGCCAGCCGCAGCCGCTTTCAAATTTCGCGTCGGATTCGAACAGCGGCGTATTGCAGCAGACGCAATGGTAGATGCCGTGCTCGTGGTGGTCCCAGAACTTGCCGGTAAAGGCGCGCTCGGTGGCGGCGTGGCGCGTGACCTGGTACTCCATCGGGTCGAGCTGGGCACGCCATTCTGCGTCGGTCTTTGTTACTTTGTCGGTCATGGTGGTCTTTCTCGGGTTTTATTGCTGGTGCTAAGTATGCGACTTCATGAAGAACAGCTCACTTCGAGGTGGGCTGCCCAGTCCGGCGGCAAGGCGGCCCAGGCTTCGCGGCCGGGGTGCTCGTCGAAAGGCTGCTCGAGGACGGCCAGCAAGTCGCGCACGCCGGAATAATCGCCGTTGTGCGCCTGTTCGATCACTTGTTGGGCCAGATAGTTTCGCAGGACGTACTTGGGATTGACGCGGTTCATGGCGGCGCGGCGCGCATCGTCGCTGGTGGCCTCGAGCGCCAGCCGCGCGCGGTAGCGCACGGCCCACTCGTCAAAGGCGGCGCGGTCGAGGAACAGGTCGCGCAGCGGCGCGTCCGCAGCGGCCAGTCCGGCCTCCGCCACCTCGAGCCTGAGGTCGCCCAGGCGCCGGAACAGCAGCGTGAAGTCGACGTGGCTCGCCTGCATGATGGTAAACAGCCCGTCGATCAGCGCGCGGTCGCCTTCCTGCACGGTGGCCAGGCCGACCTTCGCGTGCAGCAGCGCGTCGAGTTCCCGTTCGAATTCGGGCATGTAGACGTCGAGCGCTTCCTGGGCGGCGTCGACCGAGTCGATCAGCGGCATCAGGGCATTCCCCAGCGCATAGCAGTTCCAGTGGCCGACGGCGACCTGGTTGGCATACGAATAGCGCCCGCCCTGGTCGGTATGGTTGCAGATGTGGTCGACGTCGAAGGCTTCCATGAAGCCGAACGGGCCGTAGTCCAGCGTCAGGCCGAGGATCGACATGTTGTCGGTGTTCATGACGCCATGCATGAAGCCGACCGACTGCCAAGCGGCAATCATGCGCGCGGTGCGCCGCGTGACCTCCGCCAGCAAGGCCGCATACGGGTTCGCGGCGCCCTTCAGGCCGGGATAAAACGTGTCGACCACATAGTCGGCCAGCAGGCGCAGTTCCTCCGGGCGGTCGCGGTAATGCCAGTGCTCGAACGAGCCGAAGCGCACGAACGAGGGCGCCATGCGGGTGACGACCGATGCCGTCTCGATGTTCTCGCGCATCACGCGCTGGTTCGAGCCGGTGATGACGAGCGCGCGCGTGGTCGGGATGCCGAGCGCCGCCATCGCTTCCGAACAGAGGAATTCGCGGATCGACGAGCGCAGCACGGCGCGTCCGTCGCCCATCCGCGAATACGGGGTCTTGCCGGCGCCCTTCAGTTGCAGCTCCATGCGGCCTGCCGGGCCGTCGAGGTCGCCCAGCAGGATGGCGCGGCCGTCGCCAAGCTGGCCGGCCCAGACGCCGAACTGGTGCCCGGAGTAGACGGCGGACAGCGGCTGCGAACCTTCGAACACGCGGTTGCCGGTGAAGGCGGCCACGAAATCCTCCTGCTCGAGGGCTTGCGGGTCGATGCCGACCAGCGCGGCGGCGCGGCTGCTGGCCGCGACGAAATAGGGCGCGGGCAGGGGCGTGGGCATCAGCCGCGTGTAGAACGCGGGCGGCAGCGCGGCAAAGCCGTTACCGAAAGTGAGGTCGTCGGGTGTAATGGCAGCTCCCATGCAAGTCGTGAGGACAACGGAATTTTACCGTACGGGGCCGATTCTATTGGCGCACGCCTCGTTGGCAAGGTTCGTTACACCCGGTAACCACCCGCATAGCCGTCCTGCATGCGCTTGTGCAGCGCAACATCGAAACCTGTTGACGGGTTCAGGCATGCCGAATCACACTCGACCGTTGTTGCCCAACCTGCCACAGGAGACCCCGATGACGCCGTACCCGAAGAGCCCGGTCATGGGCCAGATGATGGACCAGCCCCTGCTCATATCGAGCATTATCGAATTCGCCGCGCGCCATTACGGCGGCAACGAAATCGTGTCGCGCAGGGTCGAGGGCGACCTGCACCGCTACACATACAAAGAGTGCGAAGCGCGCTCGCGCCGCATGGCGCATGCCCTGCAGGGCCTTGGCGTGCGGATGGGCGAGCGCGTCGCCACCCTGGCCTGGAACGGTTACCGCCACATGGAGCTGTACTACGCGGTGTCGGGGTCGGGCGCGGTGCTGCACACGATCAATCCGCGCCTGCATCCGGAGCAGATCGCCTACATCGTCAACCATGCCGAAGACCAGTACCTGTTCTTCGACCTGACTTTCCTGCCCCTGATCGAGGCAGTGGCGGCGCACTGCAAGACCGTCAAGTCGTTTGTGCTGATGAGCGACCGCGCGCACATGCCGCAAGAAACAAGAATCGCCAGCCTGCTGTGCTACGAAGACCTGGTCGCAAGCAGCAGCGACGACTATGCCTGGCCGCAGTTCGACGAAAACTCGGCCGCCTCCCTGTGCTACACCTCGGGCACGACCGGCAACCCGAAGGGCGCGCTGTACTCGCACCGCTCGACGCTGCTGCACGCCTACGCGTCGTCGATGCCGGGCGCGCTCAACGTGTCCTCGAAGGATTCGGTGGTGCCGGTGGTGCCGATGTTCCATGTGAACGCCTGGGGCCTGCCATATTCCGTGCCGCTGTCGGGCGCGAAGATGGTGTTCCCGGGCGCGGCGCTCGACGGCAAGTCGCTGTACGACTTGTTCGAGGCGGAGGGCGTGACGTTTTCGGCCGGCGTGCCGACGGTCTGGCTGGGCCTGATCAACCACGTGCTGCAGAACGACCTGCGATTCTCGACCTTCCGGCGCACCGTGATCGGCGGCTCGGCCTGCCCGCCGGCGATGATGGACACGCTGATCGACAAGCTGGACGTCCACGTCATCCACGGCTGGGGCATGACGGAGATGTCGCCGCTGGGCACCACCGGCGGGCTGCAATCGAAGCACCTGGCGCTGCCGAAAGAAGAGCAGCGCAAGATCCTGCAAAAGCAGGGCCATGCGATCTTCGGCGTCGACATGAAGATCGTGGACGACGACGGCGAAGAGCTGCCGTGGGATGGCCAGACCTATGGCCACCTGTACGTGAAGGGGCCGTGGATCATTTCAAGCTATTTCCGTGGCGAGGGTGGAGACGTGCTGAAGGATGGCTGGTTCCCGACCGGGGACGTGGCCACGATCGACCTCGATGGCTACATGCAGATCACCGACCGCAGCAAGGACGTGATCAAGTCGGGCGGCGAGTGGATCGGCACGATCGACATCGAGAACATCGCCATGGCGCACCCGGCGGTGCTGCAGGCGGCCTGCATCGGCGTGGCCCATCCGAAGTGGGACGAGCGGCCGATGCTGGTGGTGGTCAGGAGGCCGGGGCAGGAAGTGGGCCGCGAGGAGCTGCTGGGCTTCTTCGAAGGCAAGATCGCGAAATGGTGGCTGCCCGACGACGTGGTGTTCGCCGAGGCGCTGCCCATGGGGGCGACCGGCAAGATCCAGAAGAACAAATTGCGCGAGGAGTATCGGGAGCACAGGCTGCCGACGGCCTAGCACAGCGTCCCCACGCCGCTACCTGCTGCCTGGCAGCAGGTGGCGGAAGGTCGGCTCGATATTTTTCGCGTGCAGGTGGCGGACGATATCCTCGAGTGTCGCATCACGCAGCAGCAAGCCTTCGGCCGGACCGGAGGCGACCGGGCGGCTTGCAGGCTGCGCTGACTGGGAAGCGGGCAGGGAAGCGGGCAGGGAAGCCGGCTGGAGCGCCTGCAGGGCCTGCCTGAACTGCGCGAGGCCGATGCTCTCCAGCCCCTCCAGGAAAGCAGCCTGCGCGGCAAGGGGCGGAGCGACTTCAAGGCCGGGCTCATCGGCGAACGACGCGCCCATGCCGGGGTTGATGAATGCCGCCCACCTGCCACTGCGGGCGTTCAGGGAGGGCGGCAAGGCATGTGGACCCGCGGCAGCGCCAGGTCCGGGTGCGGCACCGAAGCCATGCGCCCGATGCAGCTGCTCGATGAATTGCTGCGCCTCGGAAACCGGCACCGGGGCCGCCAGCGATAGCCAGAGGCGGTAGCCCTCGGCGCCGGAAACGCTCACGGCCGGGGCCGGAAACCCGAATTGCGCTTGCAGGATACTGGCCAGTTCGCATAACGCGGTCCAGTGCCTGTCCGTGCCATCGTTCTGCTTGTCGAAGGGGACGACGAGTACGCGCGTCATGCCGTCGTGGGCCTGGACGGCGACGCTCTCCTGGCCGAGAAGATGCGCGGCGAGACGCTCGCGCAGCGCATCATGCGGCGTCAGGTACAGGCGCATCCATTCCGAAATCAGTTTTTCCATTTTTAGTTCCCAATACGAATCCGCGTGGATTGTGACATACCCGGAATCGCCACCGATGGAATAAGACGACCGTACTTTTTCGGTTATAGTTGCGGGATCCGGTCCAACAATCTGGTTCAATAAATAGAAGGAAGAGACATGAGTGCAGACTACGTCGTGCATGGCAGCGTTGCCGTCATCACCCTGAACAACCCACCGGTCAACGGGCTGGGCCTGGCCACGCGCACGGCGGCGGTCGAGGCGCTCCGGCGGGCCGAAGCTGACGACACGGTGAAGGCCGTCGTCATCACCGGTGGCGGCAAGGTGTTTTCGGGCGGCGCGGACATCCGCGAATTCAATTCGCCGAAAGCGCTGACCGAGCCGACCCTGCATACCCTGATCGCGACTGCCGAGAACCTGGCGAAGCCGGTCGTCGCCGCCATCCACGGCGTGTGCATGGGCGGCGGGCTCGAGCTGTCGCTGGGCTGCCATTACCGTGTCGCCTCTCCCGGCGCGCAGATCGGCCTGCCGGAAGTGAAGATCGGCCTGGTGCCGGGCGCCGGCGGCACCCAGCGCCTGCCGCGCGTGGTCGGGCTGGAGCAGGGCATGAACATGATCGTCTCCGGCAACCCGGTGCTGTCGG
>JAQGLR010000303.1 GCA_028292765.1 Massilia sp.
CAGGCGCTTTCGATGTCACAACGACTAACTTTACGATGGTTAAAGATAAAGTTTTGTTACCTTACATCACGCTGCAAACAGCGTACAACACTGCTGCGCTAACTGAAACTCCACGACCCTTTGGACATGAAAGTCGTTTCAAAGGTTGCAATAGTTAGCGTTTTATTATAGCACGCACCCCTTCTTTTTCCAGTCGAACACAGGCCACTTGTTGCTTTTGCAACAGGGGCCTAGCGCAGTGCCGCCGACTCGGCCTCTTCGCGGGCCAAGACCTGCTGCTGGGCCGTTATTTCGCGATAGCGAGTGCTTACCTGATCTGGGGCCAGGCCCTTCGAAAACAACTGCTTTAACTCCTCATCCAGGGCGTTTTTCTTGATTTGCCTCACAGCACTGGCGAGCCAGACACGGTCGGCGTCGGGGTCGGATTCCGGCTCCGACGCGATCTCGGCAATGATGCGGTCGTAGCCGCTGCTGGCTTCTTTCAGCTGCTCGGACAGGGCCGCGAAGTTGCCGTATTCGCCCAGCGATTGCGCCGTACCGACGAGGTAGCGCAAGGCATCGGCGGATTCCTGCCCGAAGAAGTCGAAGGCTTGCAGTGCGGCTTCGTCCAGGTTCAGGGACAGGGCCGGATGGGCGACCAGCATGCGCACGATCTGCAATTCCAGCCCCACCGGCTCGGGCCTCCCCTGGCGCGGCGGCGCCCTGCGCGCCACCGATACCGGCTTGGACAGCTCGAACAGGCTTTCGATCTCGGCCGGCGTCGATTCGGTCAGGCTGGCAAGACCGCGCACGATCTGCAGGCGCAGGCTGGTGGGCGTCATCGATTGCAGCAGTGGCTTGGCGTCGAACTGGACCCGGGCGCGCCCTTCCGGCGTGGACAGGTCGTGTTCGCCCGTCACTTCGCGCAGCAGGAATTGCGACAGCGGCATGGCGTCGTTGATTTCTTGCGCGAAGGCGTCGGCGCCGAACTCGCGCACGAAGCTGTCGGGGTCGTGGTCTTGCGGCAGGAACAGGAACTGGATGGTCTTGTTGTCGCCCACCTGCGGCAGGCAAGCCTCGAGCGCGCGCCGCGCGGCGCGGCGGCCGGCCTTGTCGCCGTCGAAACTGAAGATGACGTTGTCGGTCTGGCGCAGCAGTTTTTGCACGTGGGTGCTGGTGCAGGCGGTGCCGAGCGTGGCGACGGCTTGCGGAAAGCCGAGCTGGGCCAGTGCGACGACGTCCATGTAGCCTTCGGTCACCAGCACGTAGCCGGCGTCGCGGATCGCCTGGCGCGCTTCGAACAGGCCGTAGAGCTCCAGGCCCTTCTGGAACAGCGGGGTTTCCGGCGAGTTCAGGTATTTCGGTTCGCCGCCGTCGAGTACGCGCCCGCCGAAGCCGATCACCTGCCCTTTCGTGTTGCGGATCGGGAACATGATGCGCTCGCGGAAGCGGTCATAGCGTTTCTTGTTGCCGCCGTCCTCGTCGACCTTGTCGATGACCAGGCCCGATTCGACCAGGGCCAGCGCGTCGTAGTCGGTGAAGACCGAACGCAGGTTGTCCCAGCCCGAGGGCGCGTAGCCCATGCCGAAGCGGGCGGCGACTTCGCCGGTGAGGCCGCGGTTCTTCAGGTAGGCGATGGCGTTCGGCGCGCTTTTCAGCTGGGCGCGGTAGTAGTCGCAGGCCTGGCTGAGCGCCTCCGTCATCGACTGCGATTGCGCCTGCTGGGCGGCGCGCTGCTGCGGCGGGATCTTGTCGTCGGCTTCGGGCACGACCATGCCGACGCCCTGGGCCAGGTCCTTGACGGCCTCGACGAAGCCCATGCCCGAGTATTCGATCAGGAAACCGATCGAGGTGCCATGGGCGCCGCAACCGAAGCAGTGGTAGAACTGCTTGGTGGGGCTGACGGTGAAGCTGGGGGACTTTTCGCTGTGGAAAGGACACAGCCCCATGTAATTGGCGCCGCCTTTTTTGAGCTGGACGTAGCGCCCGACCACGTCGACGATGTCGACGCGGTTGAGCAGATCGGTAATGAATGATTGCGGGATCACGTTGCTTACACAGTGTTTGTCTAAGGTCAGACTATACCGCAGCGCTCGCTGCAAAGTTGATCTGCAACAATCATGGGATTAAACATCCCGCCTGTGTTGCATCAGGCGCCGGACAGCGCTTTCTTGACCAGGGTCGAGACGACGGTCATGTCGGCGCGGCCAGCCAGCTTCGGCTTGACGATGGCCATGACCTTGCCCATGTCCTGCGGGCCGGCGGCGCCGGAGGCGGTCACGGCGGCGGCAACTTCGGCGGCGATTTCGTCGTCCGACAACCCGGCAGGCATGTAGGTGGCCAGCACTTCGAGCTCGGCCTTTTCGATGTCGGCCAGGTCCTGGCGGTTGCCGGCTTCGAACTGGGTGATCGAGTCCTTGCGCTGCTTGATCATCTTTTCGACGATGGCCACGGTCTGCTGGTCGTTCAGTTCGATCTGCTCGTCGACTTCCTTGCGCTTGATGTCGGCCAGGATCAGGCGGATCGTGTTCAGCTTGCCAGCTTCCTTGGCGCGCATCGCCGCTTTCATGTCGTTCGTGATTTGTTCTTTCAGGCTCATGGCATCTCCGAATGGATGGGTACAAACAACAAAACCCGCCGGGGTAACAACCAGGGCGGGTTCACAGGACTTCCTAGCGGCTGCCGGGACGAGCCTTTTGCTCTGTCACCGGTTCAAGCCCGGCTGGACAGTCTTAGTACAGTTTCTTTGGCAGTTGCTGGCTGCGGATGCGCTTGTAGTGGCGCTTCACGGCAGCTGCAAGCTTGCGCTTACGCTCTGCAGTTGGCTTTTCGTAGAACTCGCGAGCGCGCAGTTCCGTCAGCAGACCGGTTTTTTCGATAGTACGCTTGAAGCGACGCATAGCGACTTCGAACGGCTCGTTTTCTTTAAGGCGGATAGTGGTCATGTAAAAATCAAACCGTGTTGGATTTAGGGAAGAACGAAATTCTAGCAGCTTTTGGCAAGCAGTGGAAGAGTTTACGGGGGTGTGATGAAATTGACACAGGGGTTTGTTGGGTGGAAATGGTGGGTTATACGCTCTGCCCTGCCACGAAGCCGGAGGCCCAGGCCCACTGGAAGTTGTAGCCGCCGAGCCAGCCGGTGACGTCGACGGTTTCGCCGATGAAATAGAGGCCCGGCACGTCCTTGGCCATCATCGTTTGCTGCGACAGCGCGCGCGTGTCGACGCCGCCGAGGGTGACTTCGGCCTTGCGGTAGCCTTCGGAACCGGTCGGCACGATGGCCCAGCGGTTGATGGCGTCGCCGAGCTGTCGCAGCCTGGCGTCGGGCATGTCGGCCAGGCGGGCATCCGGCGCGAAGCCGTTGGCGAGCAACAAGCCTTCGACCAGGCGCGCCGGCAGCCATGCCGACAGCACGTTGCCGAGCTGCTTCTTGACCGTCGTCTTCGCGCCGATCAGCTCTTCGGCGACGTCCAGTTCCGGCAACAGGTTGATCACGATCGGCGTGCCGGGCTGCCAGTAGCTGGAAATCTGCAGGATCGCCGGGCCCGACAGGCCGCGGTGGGTGAACAATAAATCTTCGCGGAACAGGCCGCGCTTCGCCTTCTTGCCTTTGCCGGAACCGGTGGAGACCTCGACTTCCAGGGCGATGCCGGCCAGCGGCGCAAACGCTTCCCAGCCCGGGCCGTCGAAGGTCAGCGGCACCAGGCCCGGACGCGGCTCGACCAGCGGCAGGCCGAACTGGGCGGCGAGCCGGTAGCCGAGGTCGGTGGCACCGATTTTCGGGATCGACAGGCCGCCGGTCGCAACCACGACGCTGGCGGCTTCGATATCGCCGTGGTCGGTGGCGACGATAAAGCCCTCGTCCTCTTTCGAGACCGACAGCACCTTGCACGGCATGCGCCAGTTGACGTCGCCCGCACTGCACTCGGCCTTCAGCATCGCGATGATCTGCTCGCTTGAATCGTTGCAGAACAACTGGCCGCGGTGCTTCTCGTGGTGGCCGATGCGGTATTTTTTCACCAGCGCCAGGAAGTCCTGCGCC
>JAQGLR010000330.1 GCA_028292765.1 Massilia sp.
ACGACGACACGACCATGGAGAAGAACGGCGTGCAACTGCTGGTCGACTCGATGAGCTACCAGTACCTCGTCGGCGCCGAAATCGACTACAAGGACGACCTCGAAGGCGCCCAGTTCGTCATCAAGAACCCGAACGCGACCAGCACCTGCGGCTGCGGTTCGTCGTTCTCGGCGTAAGCTGAAAAACGGCAGGCGTTAAAAACAAATCCGGGCGCTGCCCGGATTTGTTTTTGTGCGCTCCATTCACGCCGGATACAGCGCCCCCAACACCCGCAATCCCTTCGCCCCCGTCACCGCCGGCATGTTGCCCGGCTGACGCTGGTTGAACCGATACCCCAGCCACGCAAACGCCAGCGCCTCGACGCGGTTCGGCGCAATGCCGAGGGCCGCCGTCGATTCGACCGGCACCTTGCCGCCCAGCGCCGCCGCCAGGCTGCGCAGCAGGGCGCCGTTGCAGGCGCCGCCGCCGCAGACATACACCGCATCGACCGCCACGCCCTCATCGAGGATGGCGCGCGCGATCGTGCGCGACGTCAGCGCCACCAGCGTCGCCTGCACGTCGGCCGGCGCCAGGCCGGGCGCCTGGACCGGCATACGCGCCAGCCGCGCGTCCAGCCACGCCAGATGGAACAGGTCGCGCCCGGTGCTCTTCGGCGCCGGCTGGTGGAAATAGGGCTCGTCCAGCAGTGCGGCCAGCAAGGCCTCGTCCACGCGTCCGCTCGCGCCCCAGGCGCCGTCCTCATCGTATTGTTTGCCCTGGTGGCGCCCGATCCAGCCGTCCAGCAGCACGTTGCCCGGCCCGGTGTCGTAACCGCTCACGCGGCCATCGCCGTGCAGCACGCTGATGTTGCCGATGCCGCCGATATTCACCACCACCCGCGTCGTGCCGGGCTTGCCGAAGGCCGCCGCATGGAAGGCCGGCACCAGCGGCGCGCCCTGGCCGCCGGCGGCGATGTCGCGGCTGCGAAAGTCGGCAATGACGTCGATGCCGGTCAGTTCCGCCAGCAGCGAGGGATTGTTGGTCTGGCGCGTAAAGCCCAGTTCAGGGCGGTGGCGGATCGTCTGCCCGTGCACCGCCACCGCCGCCACGGGACCTGCCGCATGCGCCACGAGGGCGTCGACACAGGCTGCATAGCTTTGCGCCAGGCCCTTGGCGGCGATCGCTTCGCGCTCGATCTCGTTGTCGCCGTTGGCCTGCAGCGCCATCAGCTCGGCACGCAGGGCGGCGGGGAAGGGAAGGAAGGCGGCTTCGATGGTCCGGATGGCGTTATTGCCGAAGTCGGCCAGCACGCCGTCCACGCCGTCGAGGCTGGTGCCCGACATCAAGCCGATGTAGAGGGAAGAACTAGGGGAAGAGGTCGTCATGTGCACATCTTAAAGCATGGGCGCGGCCGTCGGAAGGCCGCGCCGCGCCGTCAACCGCGCGCCGCCAATGAAAAACGCCTTCCGCGCGGTGAGGCGGGGAAGGCGTCGGATCTTACCGCTGATGCGTGCGGCTTGATAAGTGCGATGCGTGCTTAGCGGGCGGCCATTGCGTTGCCGCCTGGGGTCAGCAGCGAGAAGCGGTGGTTCATGTCCGCGGCGGCCATCTTGAAGCGGGCCATTTCGCCGGCGTTCAGGGGAGCGGCCATCAGGTTCTTCAGCGTGTTCGGATCGCGCGCAACATTGCCGACGCGGAATTCGTAGTGCAGGTGGGCGCCGGTCGACCAGCCGGTCGAGCCGACGTAGCCGATCACCTGGCCCTGGCTGACCTTCGCGCCCTTGCGCAGGCCGCTGTTAAAGCGGCTCAGGTGGGCGTAGGCTGTGCTGTAGTTCGACCAGTGCTTGATGACGACCATGTTGCCGTAGCCGCCAGAGACGCCGGCGAAGTCGATCGTGCCGTCGCCCGAGGCGCGGATCGGGGTGCCCGTCGAGGCGGCGTAGTCGACGCCCTTGTGCGCTTTCCACTTGCCCGAAATCGGGTGGATGCGGTTCGAGAAGCCCGACGAGACGCGCGAGAATTCCAGCGGCGACTTGAGGAAGGCTTTTTTCAACGATTTGCCGTCGAGGCTGTAGTAGCTGCCTTGCTTCGTGACCGGGTCTTCGAACCACACGGCCTGGTGGCTGACGCCGCGGTTGATGAATTCGCCGGCCAGGATGCGGCCGGTTTTCACCAGTTCGCCGTCGAGCCAGAAAGTTTCGTAGACGACGTTGAAGCGGTCGCCGCGTTTCAGGTCGCCGCGGAAGTCGATGTTGGTCGAGAACATCTGGACGATTTCGCCGACCACCGAATCCGGGATCGAGCCGCCGTCGACGTTCGCGTCGGTGGCCGAGTACAGCGAGGAGCTGGTGATTTCGCGCGAACGCATTTCGACGCGGCGCTCGAGCTTGGCCGGCGCTTCCGCAGCGGTAAAGCTGTCGCCGTTGCGGGTGATCGTCAGCGTTGTCGGTGCCTTGTTCTTGTCGGCCAGGGTGGCGCGCAGCGACAGCAGCAGGCCGTTTTCGTCGGTCTCGGCCTGCAGGCGCTTGCCGTTCTTCAGGGTCAGGATGCGGCGGGCGACCTTGTTCGAGCGGATGAACTTTTGCGCCTCTGCGTCTTCCACGCCCAGGCGGCCCAGCATCGTGCCGATGGAGTCGCCGGCGCGGACGCGCTCTTCGTGGATGAATTGCTGCTCGTCCTGCTGGAGAGCGGCGATCTGGTCGGAGAGGTTTGGCAGGGCCAGGTCCTCGGCCACCGATTTGACCGGCATGTTGGGGTCGTCTTGCGCGATCGGGGCCGTTGCCACGGCGCCGAATGCGCAGAAGGCCAGGCCGAGGGCGCCAGCGCCGAGGATACGGGCCTTGCGGCTCGTATTTGCCAGGCTGGACGAGATCTTGCCGGTGATTTTATAGATAGGGTTCATGCAATCAGTTAAAATTTGCCGCTTGAACTTGGGACCGCTATTTTTCTTGTTTTTTTTAAAAAGTTTTCTGCAGGCAAGATTGATGGGATCGAGAATTATACCAAAATACGTGCGCCTACAAGTGCTTTAGCCATTTTCCTACAAAAATCTATGACAGACTCCGCGTCTTGTAGTACCAACAATCCTGTTTTCACCGCTACTGCCAAGGTGCTTTCCGACAAAGTGCAAGAGGCGCTCGCGATCACGAAACGCGGTGCCGACGAACTGCTGATCGAGAGCGAATTTGCACAAAAGCTGGTGCGCTCGGAAGCGACCGGCGTACCGCTGCGTATTAAATTAGGCGCCGACCCGACCGCTCCGGACCTGCACCTGGGCCACACCGTGGTGCTGAACAAGCTGCGCCAGTTGCAAGACCTCGGCCACCAGGTGATTTTCCTGATCGGCGACTTTACGTCGATGATTGGCGACCCGTCGGGCCGGAATGCCACGCGTCCACCGCTCACCCGCGAGCAGATCGAGGAAAACGCGAATACCTATTTCCGCCAGGTGGCCCTGATCCTCGACGCCGAGCGCACCGAAATGCGCTACAACTCGGAGTGGTGCGACCCGCTCGGGGCGCGCGGCATGATCGAGCTGGCCTCGCGCTACACCGTGGCGCGCATGATGGAACGCGACGACTTCACCAAGCGCTACAAGAGTGGGACACCGATTGCGGTACACGAGTTCCTTTATCCGCTCATGCAAGGCTACGATTCGGTCGCTTTGAAAGCCGATCTTGAGCTAGGTGGAACAGACCAGAAATTCAACCTGCTGGTTGGCCGTGAATTACAGAAAGATTACGGACAGGAGCCACAGTGCATCCTGACCATGCCCCTGCTCGAGGGTTTGGATGGGGTCGAGAAAATGTCGAAGTCGAAGAATAACTACATCGGCATTACCGAGGCGCCGAATACGATGTTCGCCAAGCTGATGAGCATCTCCGACCTCATGATGTGGCGCTACTTCGAGCTGCTGTCCTTCCGTCCGATGAGCGAGCTGGCGGCCCTGAAGGCGGCCGTCGAAGGCGGCGCCAACCCGCGCGACGCCAAGGTGGCGCTGGCGCAGGAAATCGTCACCCGGTTCCACTCGGGCCAGGCCGCTACCGATGCGCTGGCCGATTTCGTCAACCGTTCCAAAGGCGGCATCCCGGACGACGTCCCCGAAGTGGCCGTCTCGGGCGCCCCGCTCGGCGTGGCCCAGCTGCTGAAAGCCGCCGGCCTGTGCGCGTCCACATCGGAGGCGATGCGCATGGTCGACCAGGGCGGCGTGCGCATCGACGGCGCGGTCGTGAGCGACAAGAACCTGCAGGTCGATGCCGGCAGCTTCGTGCTGCAAGTGGGCAAGCGCAAGTTCGCGCGAGTCGCTTTTTCGCGGTCCGGCGCCCCGGCATGATCGGGCTGCTGCAACGCGTCAGCCACGCCAGCGTCGTGGTCGATGGCGCCACCATTGGCGCTATCGAGCATGGCCTGATGGTCCTGGTCTGCGCCGAAAAGGGCGATACCGAGCGCGAGGCCGACGCCTTGTTGGCGAAGCTGCTCGGCTACCGCGTGTTTTCCGACGACGCCGGCAAGATGAACCGCAGCGTGGCCGACACCGGCGGCGCGCTGCTGCTGGTGCCGCAGTTCACGCTGGCGGCCGACACCCGCTCCGGCACCCGGCCGTCGTTTTCGCCCGCCGCCAGCCCGGCCGATGGACTGCGGCTGTTCGAGCATTTCGTGCGCCAGGCCAGGATTCGCCATGACAAGGTTGAAACAGGTCAATTTGGCGCCGACATGCAAGTGACGCTGACGAACAATGGTCCGGTGACGATCTGGCTACGTGTTGATCCGGTCGATATTTCACGTTGAAACCCGTAGCAATCCCTGTGGTCAATACCATTGAGGCCCACCGGGAGTCTGCGATGAATATCTGGAGTGATTCGTTTACCGAAGGCGGGCTGATCCCGCCTGAGTGCGCGTTTGCGGTCATCGACCCGAAATCGCATGTGCGCTTGTCAAGCAACCGCAATCCCCACCTCGCGTGGGACAACGTGCCCGCAGGCACCCAGTCTCTGGTCATCGTGTGCGTCGATGGCGACGTCCCTACCGACGGCACCGACGTCAACAAGGAAGGCCGGACCGTGCCGGAAGGGCTCAAGCGCACCGACTTCTATCACTGGGCGCTGGTCGACATCCCGCCCAGCCTGAAATTCATCGCCGAAGGCCAGTTCTCCGACATGGTCACTCCGCACGGCAAACCCGGACCGAACGTCTCCTTCCTCGTCAAGAACGGCACCGAGCACCAGTTGCGCCAGGGCGTCAACGATTACACCGGCTGGTTCGCGCTCGACCCCGACATGTCCGGCGAATACTACGGCTACGACGGGCCATGCCCGCCCTGGAACGACGAGCGCGTCCACACGTATGTGTTTACAATCTACGCACTCGATATCGCCGAGTTTCCGCTCGAAGGGCGCTTTACCGGCGAGGAAGCCTGCCTCGCGCTCAAGGGGCATATCCTCGACGAAGCGCAGATCTTCGGCGTCTATTCGCTCAATCCGGAAATCGCGCCCACGCTCTCCACATAATTTTGCCCGGAGGTTCGGGCGTTTAGAACCTCATGCATATTCATTCCACTACCCGGATCGCGCTCATCCGCCATGGCGAAACCGCCTGGAACGCCGAGCGCCGCCTGCAGGGCCACCTCGATATCGACCTGAACGACGAAGGCCGGCGCCAGGCGCGGGCACTCGCCGCGGCCTTGGCTGGCGAACGCGAACGCGGCCGCGAACGCGAAGAATTCGACATACTCGTGTCCAGCGACCTGGCGCGCGCCGTCCAGACTGCGAAAGCGCTGGGCGACGTGCTTCACCTGCCTTTGTATATCGACGGACGCCTGCGCGAACGCTGCTATGGCGGCTTCGAAGGCTTGCTGTACTCGGAAATCGCCGCGCGCTACCCGCGCGAGTTCGCCGCCTGGCAAGGACGCGATGTCGATGGCACCCTGCCGCCGGGCCGGAATCGCGGCGAAACCTTCCGCCAGTTCCATGACCGTGTGATTCCCGCCATCCTGGGCTGGGCGGAGGACAACCCCGGCAAGTCGCTGGCGCTGGTGGCGCACGGCGGGGTGCTCGAATGCGCCTACCGCGCCGCGCTCGGCCTGTCGCTGGAAACGCCACGGGACTTCAAGGTGCTCAACGCCAGCATCAACCGCTTCACCGTGCAGGACGGCAAGCTCGTGCTGGAGAGCTGGGGCGAGGTCGGGCATCTCCAGCCGGCCGTGCTGGACGACGTTTGATAACCGGTTCTTTTCAACCTGTCCATAGCGATATATCCCGTTTGCTACAGTTTGGGAAAAATTTTGCCGCTTAATTGAGCAGCAGTTCAGGTAAAATAGGGGGTTCCCGTCCATTCTTTTCCTGTTCCCTCTGTGCAAATAGGCCCGTATACACTGCGCAACAACGTCTTCGTCGCACCCATGGCGGGTGTGACGGACCGCCCGTTCCGCCAGCTGTGCAAGCAGTTGGGCGCAGGCTACGCCGTGTCCGAAATGGCCGCCTCGAACCCGCGCCTGTGGGCCAGCGAAAAGACCAGCCGCCGCACCGACCACGCGGGCGAGATGGAACCGAAAGCCGTGCAGATCGCCGGCGCCGACCCGCAAGACCTGGCCGATTGCGCCCGCCACAACGTCGAGCGCGGCGCCCAGATCATCGACATCAACATGGGCTGCCCGGTCAAGAAGGTCTGCAACAGCTGGTGCGGTTCGGCGCTGCTGCAGCACGAAGACCTGGTCGAGCGCATCCTGCATGCCGTCGTCCGCGCCGTGGACGTGCCCGTCACGCTGAAATTTCGCACCGGCTGGGACCGCCAGAACAGGAATGCGCTGACCATTGCGCGCATGGCCGAAGAGGCGGGCATCCAGATGCTGACCCTGCACGGGCGCACCCGCGCCGACGGCTACAAGGGCGAAGCCGAATACGACACGATCCGCGCCGTAAAAGCGGCGGTCGCCATTCCGGTGGTGGCCAACGGCGACATCACGACGCCGGAAAAGGCGAAATTCGTGCTCGACTACACGGGGGCGGATGCGGTCATGATCGGCCGCGCGGCCCAGGGCCGGCCCTGGATCTGCCGCGAGATCGACCATTTCCTGCGTACCGGGGAACACCTGCCGCCGCCGATGGTGGAAGAGGTGCGCGCCCTCATGAACGAACACCTGCCTGCGCATTACGCCTTCTATGGCGATTACGTCGGCGTGCGCAGCGCGCGCAAGCACATCGGCTGGTATGTCGAGGACTTGCCGGGCGGCGAAGCGTTCCGCCAGCGGATGAATCTGCTGGAATCGACGGCCGAGCAATTGGCGGCTGTCGATAATTTTTTCCAATCCCAACTTCGCCATGGCGAGCGGTTACAATACCGGCCCGCGTTGCCTGTCGAAGATGCAATAGCGGCATAAAATATAAAGAGCGCCTAACAAAGCCGTCAGGGCAATCCCCGAGGGGGAGGCGACGTCGTCGAAGACAGTACGTTAGTACGGCGAGACGATGCAACGCCGCCATGGCGGCTTTGTCAGGCGCTCGAAAATAACAAAAACGATTTGGGGACAACGCCGGCGTTGCCGGCGCAGCAATCACTAACCAGGATGAAGCAGCAGACATGAGCAAAGAGAGTATCCAGGAAGTTGTCCAGAAAAGCCTCGAGGATTATTTCAATGACCTGGGCGAGCAAAAGCCGTCGAACATCTACGACATGATGGTCATGACGGTTGAAAAGCCGATCCTCGAAGTGGTGATGACGCGCGCCGACGGCAACCAGTCGCACGCGGCCCAGATGCTCGGCATCAACCGCAATACTTTGCGCAAGAAACTGCAAGAGCACGGACTGCTTTAAGTTCCAGCCGGCACGAGTGGCCGTGCGCGGGCGCGGCCACCAAGGCGTGTCCGACTCCGCACAAATTTACATCAACAGTGGCCACTCCCATGATCAAACAAGCTCTCATTTCCGTTTCCGACAAGACCGGCGTGCTCGATTTTGCACGCGCGCTGTCTGCGCTCGGGGTAAACATCCTGTCTACCGGCGGTACCGCCAAGTTGTTGCAGGAAAACGGTGTGCCGGTGACGGAAGTCGCCGATTACACCGGCTTCCCGGAAATGCTCGACGGCCGCGTCAAGACCCTGCACCCGAAAGTCCACGGCGGCATCCTGGCGCGCCGCGATTTCCCTGAGCACGTGTCCAAGCTCGAAGAGCACGGCATCCCGCAGATCGACATGGTCGTGGTCAACCTGTACCCGTTCCAGCAAACCGTCGCCAAAGCGGAGTGCTCGCTGGAAGACGCGATCGAAAACATCGACATCGGCGGCCCGACCATGCTGCGCTCGGCGGCCAAGAACCACCGCGACGTGGTGGTCGTTTGCGACCCGGCCGACTACGGCGTGGTGCTGGCGGAAATGAAGGGCGTGGGCGCGGTCAGCTACGACACCAAGTTCATGCTCGCCAAGAAAGTCTTCGCCCATACCGCGCAATACGACGGCGCCATCACCAATTACCTGACCAGCCTGGGCGAAGACAAGGCCCATGCAACGCGCTCCAGCTATCCGCACGTCATCAACATGAGCTTCGAGAAGGTGCAGGACATGCGCTACGGCGAGAACCCGCACCAGGGCGCCGCCTTCTACCGCGACGTGGCGCCGGTCGATGGCGCACTGGCGAACTACCGCCAGCTGCAGGGCAAGGAACTGTCGTACAACAACATCGCCGACGCCGACGCGGCCTGGGAATGCGTCAAGTCGCTGGGCGGCTTCCAGCACCCGGCCGGCTGCGTGATCGTCAAGCACGCCAACCCGTGCGGCGTGGCGATCGGCCTTGACGCCCTCGACGCCTACACGCGCGCCTTGCAGACAGATCCGACCTCGGCGTTCGGCGGCATCATCGCCTTCAACGTCGAAGTCGACGGCCGCGCGGCGGAAGCGCTGGCCAAGCTGTTCGTGGAGGTGCTGATCGCGCCATCCTTTACCGAAGAAGCACGCCGGATCATGGCCGCCAAGCAGAACGTTCGCCTGCTGGAAATTTCGCTCGGCAAGGGCCAGAACGCCTACGACGTGAAACGCGTCGGCGGCGGCCTGCTGGTGCAGGCGCCGGACGCGAAGAACGTCGGTGTCCAGGACCTGCGCGTGGTCTCGAAGAAGCAGCCGACCCAGCAGCAATTGCAGGACCTGATGTTCGCCTGGCGCGTGGCCAAGTTCGTCAAGTCGAACGCGATCGTCTTCTGCGGCAAGGGCATGACGCTCGGCGTCGGGGCAGGGCAGATGAGCCGCATCGATTCGGCCCGCATCGCCTCGATCAAGGCGCAGAACGCCGGTTTGTCGCTGGCGGGTTCCGCCGTGGCGTCGGACGCCTTCTTCCCCTTCCGCGACGGCCTCGACGTGGTGGTCGACGCCGGCGCGACCTGCGTGATCCATCCGGGCGGTTCGATGCGCGACCAGGAAGTGATCGACGCGGCCGACGAGCGTGGCGTGGTGATGCTGTACACGGGGACGCGGCATTTCCGGCATTGATATATACGGCGCGCGGTGGAACAGCCGCGCCCGGGTTTTGTAGGGGGCGCCCCGTGCCCACGCGAACGCCGGCGCAGTGGCATGGGTATGCTAAATTCTTCGTACCGTGTTTTGGCGCATTGTTGTCGCGCTATCGCTACGCATCGTTCCGCGTGGGCACGGGTGTCCCCCCTACTGTGTTTTTCCCCAGTATTTTTCCCACGATCGTTGCTGGCCGGTATAACATTCGATAATGATTATTCTCGGCATCGACCCAGGCCTGCGCACGACCGGCTTTGGGGTTATTGAAAAACACGGCAGCAAGCTGCGCTACATTGCGTCGGGCACCATCAAGGCCGGCCTGGAGGGCGCCTTGCCGCCGCGCCTGAAGATCATCCTCGCTGGCGTGCGCGAAGTCGTCGCCACCTATGGTCCGGACTGCGCGGCCATCGAAAAAGTGTTTGTGAACGTCAATCCGCAGTCGACCTTGCTGCTCGGCCAGGCGCGCGGCGCGGCGATCTGTGCGCTGGTTGGCGCCGACCTCGATGTCGCGGAATATTCGCCGACCCAGATCAAGCAATCCGTCGTCGGCAGCGGCAAGGCCGCCAAGGCGCAGGTGCAGGACATGGTCGCGCGCCTGTTGAAACTGCCCGGCCTGCCCGGCAGCGATGCGGCCGACGCCCTGGGGGTCGCCATCTGCCATGCCCACACCTACGACACGCTGGCGCTGGTCGGCGCGCTCGCCCCGCAGATGGCCCTGCTTCGCATGAAGCGTGGCCGCCTCGTCTAACTAGAAAAGGTCAACCATGATTGGTCGCATTTCCGGAATCCTGCTGGACAAGACGCCACCGCAATTGCTGGTCGATTGCAACGGCATCGGCTACGAAGTCGACGTGCCGATGAGTACCTATTACAACCTGCCGCATACCGGCGAAAAGGTGGTGCTGTTTACGCACCAGGCGATCCGCGAAGATGCGCACTTGCTGTTCGGCTTCGGCACCGCGGCCGAACGCGCGCTGTTTCGCCAATTGATCAAGATCACCGGCGTCGGCGCGCGCACCGCGCTGGCCATTTTGTCGGGCATGACGGTGGCCGATTTGTCGCACGCCGTCACCATGCAGGAATCGGGCCGCCTGGTGAAGGTGCCCGGCATCGGCAAGAAAACGGCCGAGCGGCTGTTGCTGGAATTGAAGGGCAAGATCGGCGCCGACCTCGGCCTTGTGGGCGGCGCACCGCGCGACGACACCCAATCGGACGTGCTCAACGCGCTGCTGGCTTTGGGGTATTCTGACAAGGAAGCGCTGGCTGCGACCAAGAGCCTGCCTGCCGGCTCGACCGTGTCCGACGGCATCAAGTTTGCCCTGAAGGGGCTGTCCAAGGCCTGAGCCTGGGCTCCACCCGACCGTTTTACCGAGATGAATCAATGAGCATCCAGACCGACAATTTCACCGAGCAGCGGGTCATCGACGCTGCGCCGGCCTCGCCCAACGAGGAGGCGATCGAGCGCGCCTTGCGCCCGAAGCAGCTCGACGAATACGTCGGCCAGGAAAAGATCCGCGACCAGCTTGAAATCTTCATTTCCGCCGCCCGCAAGCGCAAGGAAGCCCTCGACCATACGCTGCTGTTCGGCCCGCCGGGCCTGGGTAAAACCACGCTGGCGCACATCATCGCACGCGAGATGGGCGTGAACCTGCGCCAGACCTCGGGCCCGGTGCTCGAGCGCCCGGGCGACCTGGCCGCGATCCTCACCAACCTCGAGCCGAACGACGTGCTGTTCATCGACGAGATCCACCGCCTGTCGCCGGTGGTCGAGGAAATCCTGTACCCGGCGCTGGAAGACTACCAGATCGATATCCTGATCGGCGAAGGCCCGGCGGCGCGTTCCGTGAAACTCGACCTGCAGCCGTTCACGCTGGTCGGCGCCACCACCCGCGCCGGCATGCTGACCAACCCGCTGCGCGACCGCTTCGGCATCGTCGCCCGCCTCGAGTTTTATAATGTCGAGGAACTGACCAAGATCGTCACGCGCAGCGCGGCGCTGCTGGCGGCGCCGATCAATGAAGACGGCGCCCGCGAAGTGGCGATGCGCGCGCGCGGCACCCCGCGTATCGCCAACCGCCTGCTGCGCCGCGTGCGCGACTACGCGGAAGTGAAGGGCAACGGCGACATCACGAAAAATATCGCCGACCTGGCCCTGACAATGCTCGACGTCGACTCGGTCGGCTTCGACGTCATGGACCGCAAACTGCTGGAGGCGGTGCTGTTCAAGTTCGGCGGCGGGCCGGTCGGCATCGGCAACCTGGCCGCGGCCATCGGCGAGGCGGCCGACACCATCGAAGACGTGCTCGAACCCTACCTGATCCAGCAGGGCTACCTGCAGCGCACCCCGCGCGGCCGCATCGCGACGCCGGCGGCCTACCAGCACTTCGGCGTCGCGGCGCCACGCATCAGCCCGACGGGCGACCTGTGGGACAACCTTGGCTGAGCCCGCGACCACGCTCAATGGCATGCAGATCTGGGTCGACGCCGACGCCTGCCCGGCCGTCATCAAGGACATCCTGTACCGCGTTGCCGAGCGCACGCAGATACCCGTCACCCTGGTGGCGAACCAGTTGATGCGCGTGCCCGGCTCGAAATACATCCGCGCGCTGCAGGTGCCCAGCGGCGCCGACGTGGCCGACGCCGAGATCGTCGAACGCCTGGCGCCGGGCGACCTGGTCGTCACCGGCGACATTCCGCTGGCGGCGCTGGTGCTGGAGAAGGGCGGCTTCGCCCTGAATCCGCGCGGCGATTTTTATACGAAGGACACCATCGCCCAGCAACTGACGATGCGCGCCTTCATGGAAGAACTCAGGAGCGGCGGCGTCGATACCGGCGGCCCCGCCGCCTTCAACCAGGGCGACCGCCAGGCCTTCGCCAACGCGCTCGACCGGCACCTGGCGCGCCAGCGCGCACGTACATGAGCACGCACATGACATTTGTCAGGTGAATGTCATGGCACCCGCTTCTGGCGCGGGTGCCGCCAAATTCGGATACTCGGCGCATACCAACCTGGGAGAGCCCGATGAAACCGACCGTCCTGAAAACCCTGTTCCTGTTCGGCTGCCTCATTGGCTGTCAATCAAGCGCGCTGGCCGCCGCCACCCTCGTGCGCGACGTGCGCGTCTTCGACGGTAAAAACGTGCACGAGCGCCGCTCGGTGCTGTTCGACAAGGGCGTGATTGTCGATGCTAACTATCTCGGCGCGGCCCCGAACGGCGCCCGCGTGGTCGAAGGCAAGGGCCGCACGCTGCTGCCGGGCCTGATCGACGCCCACACCCACGCCTTCGGCTTTCACGAACTGCCGGTGCTGTTCGGCGTGACGACCCAGATCGACATGTTCACCGACGTGGGCATGATGAAGAAGGCCAGACAGGAGATGGTGCAGGGCGGCAACCACCGCCATGCCGACCTGTTTTCGGCCGGCACCCTGGTCACCGCCCCGAATGGCCACGGCACCCAGTTCGGCCTCGCCATCCCCACCATCACCGGGCCGGAACAGGCCCAGGCGTTTGTCGACGCCCGCATTGCCGAAGGGTCGGACTTCATCAAGATCGTCATGGAAACCGGCTACGGCTTCCAGTCGCTCGACCTGGCCACGGCGAAGGCCGTGATCGCGGCGGCGCACCAGCGCGGCAAGCTGGCCGTCGTCCACATCGGCAACGAGAAGGATGCGCGCGCCGTGTTGGAAGCGGGCGCCGACGGCCTGGTGCACCTGTTCCCCGGGGCATCGAGCGACGCCAGGGGGCTGGCGCAACTGGCGCGCAGCAAGGGCGCCTTCGTGATCCCGACCTTTACCGTGCTGGAAAGCATGGCCGGCTGGCGCGGCGACGACCTGCTCGCTCATGCCGCCCTTGCCGGCCTGCTCGACAAGGAGGCGCAGGCGCCGCTCAAGGCACGCTACGGCACCAACCCCCACCCGGAGAGGCTGCTGGCGCCCAGGGCAGTCGCCAGGGCGATGATGGAGGCGGGCGTCCCGCTGCTGGCAGGGACCGACGCGGGCAACCCCGGCACCCAGTACGGTGTGAGCATGCACCGCGAACTGGCGGCGCTGGTCGAAGCCGGCCTCACCCCGGCGCAAGCGCTGGCGGCGGCGACCAGCGTGCCGGCCACAGTCTTCAAGCTGGGCCGGCGCGGCCGCATCGACAAGGGCTACAAGGCCGACCTGCTGCTGGTGGACGGCAACCCGACGGCTGACATCCTGGCCACGCGCCGCATCGTCGAGGTCTGGAAGGATGGCGAGAGCGCCAACGGCCTGCGCGACCGGCAGCGCCAGCGGGTCGCCAGTGCAGCGACGCAGGAGAAGGGGCCCCTGGCGCTGCCGCCCGACGGGCGCATCAGCCAGTTCAGCGAGCAGCACCTGGCCAGCCCGTTCGGCATCGGATGGGGACCGTCGACCGACGGTTTTGTCGGCGGCAAGTCGACCGTCGCGCTGGCGGCAGGACCGGCGCTGGCGGACGGCCAGGTGCCGCTCGCGATCGCTGCGAAGGTGGCGCCGGGCCTGCCCTTCGCCTGGGCCGGCGTGGCCTTCATGCCGGGAACGGCGCCGATGCAGCCGGTGGACCTCTCCGCCGCCAGACTGGTGCGCTTCAGGGCGCGCGGCGACGGCAAGACCTACCAGCTGATCGCGATGTCGCAAGGCGTGCGGACACCGGGTGCGAAGCCGTTTACCGCGGGACCGGAGTGGACGGAGGTGACGGTCCCCTTCAGCGACCTCAAGGGCATCGATCCGGCAGCCGTCACCATGTTAGGATTCAACGCTGGTCCGCAGCCGGGCGACTACCGCTTCGAGATCGCCGACGTGCGCCTGCTGGCGCAGTAACTGCTACCGCCCCCTCACCAACGAAAAAAAGCGATGAACAGGATCAGGCAAGGGGTCAAAAGATTGTGGACGGGGCCCTGGCTCCCGCCGGAGCAGGGCAGGATGCCCTACTTCTGGCTGCTGAGCCTTGGCTACATGTTCTGGAAGTACGCTTACGTGCCCCCGAGCGCCATCGAGGCGGCGATGCTGGTGCTGACCTTCGTGGTCTTCATCCCGCTGTACTTCGCCAGCTACTGGGCGCGCGGCCCGCAGGTACTCGCCTGCATGCTGGCGGGCTGCCTGATCGGCACCGCCTGGGTGCACTGGAACGCCGGCGCCGGCACCTTCTTCATCTTCGCGTGCGCGATGGCCGCCCAGATCATGCATTTGCGGCGCGCGATGCTGGCGATCGGCGGCGTGATCGCGATCGCACTGCTCGCATCGCTGCTGGTCGAGCAGACGCAGATGCGCTTCCTGTTCCTGATGCCGATCCTGACCATCAGCCTGCCCGTGGGCATCGGGTCGGTCATGGATGCGCGCCTGCGCCGCTCGCGCCAGGCGCTGGTGCGCAAGCAGGAAGAAGTCGAGCACATGGCCACCATCGCCGAGCGCGAACGCATCTCGCGCGACCTGCACGACCTGCTCGGACATTCGCTGTCGCTGATCGCGCTGAAGGCCGAACTGGCCGGCAAGCTCGTGCACCGCGACCTCGACGCCTGCGCCCGCGAGATCGGCGACATCCAGGCCAGCGCGCGCCAGACCCTGGCCGAAGTGCGTGCCGCCGTCAGCGGCTACCGCGAGAGCGGCCTGGCGCATGCGCTGGCCAGCGCGCGCGCCAGCCTGGCCGCGGCAAGCGTGGAACTCGACGAGCGGGTCGAACGCATCGCTTTGGCCCCGGCCACCGAGCACGTGCTGGCGCTGGCGCTGCGCGAAGCCGTCACCAACGTCGTGCGGCATGCGGGTGCACGCCGCTGCACGCTGTCGCTCGCGATCGAAGGCGGCAGCGTGGTGCTGCGCATAATCGACGATGGCGACCGCCTTCAAGGCGGCGCGCTACGCCACGGCAACGGGCTGTCGGGCATGCAGGAGCGCGTGGCCGCCCTCGGCGGCAGGCTGGCCCTGCAGGTGGGCGCCGGGCTGGCGCTCGAGCTGAGGGTGCCGGCCGCAGTTGCAGGAGCGGCGGCATGATTCGCATCCTGATTGCCGAAGACCAGGCGCTGGTGCGCGGCGCGCTGGCGGCCCTGCTCGGGCTCGAGTCCGATTTCGACGTGGTGGCCCTTGCCGCCGACGGCAGGGAAGCGCTGGCGCTGTGCGGGCAGCTGTCGCCCGACATCGTGCTGACCGATATCGAAATGCCGCACATGACGGGCCTGGAACTGGCGACCTGCCTCGGCGAGCAGGGCGCGCCCTGCCGCGTCGTGATCGTGACGACCTTCGGGCGCAGCGGCTACCTGCGGCGCGCGCTGGCCGCGGGCGTGCGCGGCTACCTGCTGAAGGACGCGCCGGCCGACACGCTGGCCGCCGCCATCCGCAGCGTGCATGGCGGCGGACGCGCGGTGGCGCCCGAACTGGCGCTCGAAGGCTGGGGCGGGACGCAGGACCCGCTGTCCGAACGCGAACGGCAGGTGCTGCGCCTGGCGGGCGAGGGCCGCAGCAGCGCCGACATCGCGCGCCAGGTCCACCTGTCCGAAGGCACGGTGCGCAACTATCTCTCCGAAGCGATCAGCAAGCTCGGCGCGGCGAACCGGGTCGAGGCCTATCGCCTGGCGCGCGATGCGGGATGGTTATAGGGCCCGGCGCCTGCCCAGCGTAGCGCCGTCCAGTCCGCTAATCTGCCATGATGCTCGTGAATTCGCGAGAGGAGCGGCAACGTGTGGTTGGATCAAAGTTGGATCACGATACAGCAGGAATTTTCGGACCTCGGCAATGTCGAGGACATCACGCGCATCGTCGTGCGCCTGATGGTGGCGATGATTCTGGGGGGCATGCTCGGCTATGAGCGGGAATCGGTCGGCGCCTCCGCAGGCCTGCGCACCCATATGCTGGTCTCGCTCGGCTCGGCGATGTTCGTGCTGATCCCGCTGCAGGCGGGCATGGAAGTCAGTGACCTGTCGCGCGTGCTGCAGGGCGTCACGGCCGGCATCGGCTTCCTCGGCGCCGGCGCCATCCTGAAGCAGACCGACAAGAACGATATCAAGGGGCTCACCACGGCGGCGAGCGTGTGGCTGACCGCCGCCGTCGGCATCGCCGCGGGCATGGGCCGCGAGGCGACGGCGGTATTGAGCGCACTGTTTGCGCTGGCGATCCTGTCGATCCTGCGCCTGACCCCGATATACGACGCGGAAAAGCGCGCACCGGAAAAACGGAAACTCCATCGATAAGGTCGTGCACCGAAAATCGTTATTGCGGCAATCGATTTGGCAATATATTCGGATCCGATAACACCGGCGCATTATCAGTCTTGCCGGCCATGCTCGCCGATAAGCACCAATGCAAAATGCCCGCCAATTGGCGGGCTTTTTTTCGCTGCGGCCTCGCCCACGCTATCTGCGTGGTGCGCGCCGGTAATCAGTTTGGCTGATTAGATCGCGCGGATGTTTCCAGCTTTTTCGCCTTTAGGGCCGGTCGAGCGCTCGAACGACACGCGCTGGTTTTCAGCCAGGCTCTTGAAGCCTTCCGACTGGATGTCCTGGAAGTGGGCGAACAGATCGCCGCCGCCTGCGTCAGGCGTGATGAAGCCGAAGCCTTTGG
>JAQGLR010000341.1 GCA_028292765.1 Massilia sp.
AAAGCCCTTGACCGCATGCTTGCTGGCCGAATACATGCCCTGCAGGGGGATGGCCAGCTCCGACGCCTCGCTGCCGACGTTGATCAGGGCGCCGCCCGTCATGCGCAGGTGCGGCAGCGCCGCCAGGCAACCGTTGACCATGCCCCAGAAATTGATGTCGAACAGGCGCCGGCTGTCTTCTTCCGTTACTTCGTCGAGCCGCCCGTAGATCGTGCTTCCCGCACAATTAACCCAGGTATCGATGCGCCCGAAACGCGCCAGCGCCTCGCGCGCGACGTGCTCGACCTGCTCGCGCTGCGAAACGTCCGCCACCACGTGGATGGCATCAAACCCGCTTGCGGCAAGGCCGCGCACGACGGCCTCCAGCACGTCGCCGCTGCGCGCAACGAGCACCAGCTTCGCGCCACGGCGCGCCGCGTCCTGCGCGGTGGCAAGACCAATGCCGCTGGAGGCGCCGGTGAGGACGATGACTTGCTGGTCGAGCGGTTTCAGGGAGGCAGCCAATTGATGCTCCGTTCTGCTTGTTGTGGGCATGCGTCAACCATAGCAGCAAGGCCAACCTTGCAGCGCGCGCCTCCTCCCTGCGTTGGCCGCGGGCCTGGTCCGGCTATACTGCGCGATCTGCCAAGCTGCATTGCCCATTCATGAACTGCCGCGACAACTGTGGTGCCTGCTGCACCGCCCCCTCGATTACCAGCCCGATTCCCGGCATGCCAAACGGCAAGCCGGCTGGCGTGCGCTGCGTGCAACTCGACGGGGACAACCGCTGCCGCGTGTTCGGCAAGCCGGAGCGGCCAGCGTTCTGCGGCGGCTTGCAGCCGTCGACGGAAATGTGCGGAAACAACAGGGAACAGGCGATTCGCTGGCTGGACGAACTGGAGCGGGCGACGGCGCCGGGCTGAGCGGCGGTCCTTTTAGTCGGGCGATCCCGAACGCAGCCGTACCTTCTTCTTTTTCACAGTGACCGAAATTTCCTGCGCCGGTTTGGTCGCCGGTGGCGGCGCGACCGGCATGGGAAAGCCCAGGAAAATCATGATGAGGAAGACCGGCAGCAGCAGGAAAAACAGCGGTCGTTTCCAGTTGAGTTGGCGTTTCAGCATTGCCAATAGATGAGCATTGCCGGCGCCATTGCAAGTTGGCGAGCGTAAATATCCGAAACGAATAAGCAGGCGCTGCCGTTTATTTCCCGGCAGCCTCTTTGCGGGCCTGAACATGGGCGAACAAGGCGCCCAGCGTCATGTGCTCGTCCCAGACTTCCTCGAGTGCGACGCCGTAGCGTGCGCGCAGCTCGCTGGCAAGCTTCTGGATTTCCGCGGCGTCGGACAGCCACTTCGATGGATGCAGCGTCTTGTAAATGCCGAGCAACTGGTCGTCGGGACGGAACTTCAGCTTGTCGGTGTCGCGGAAGGCAAAGGCCTCGGCGAACACGGCCAGGAATTCGCGGATCTGCCTTTTCGAGGCCCAGGGAAAGGCACGTCGCCACAGGCGTCCCTGGGAGGTCCGGGTACGGAAGGGATTGGCGACCTGCCCGAACGACAGGACCGACCATGCAAGTGCCAGCAGGATCAGGATTGCAACAATACTCATCAATGGTTGGCAGCGTTACTCATGGAATTTAGTCTAGCACGTGAAACGCGGCATGGCACTGCCCCCTGCGATATTCGTGCGCCGGCACCGATGCCAAGTAGCAACCATTGCTCCACAAAATTGCCTGGCGCGAGACAGCCGACTCAACGGCGGATGGCGTGCTCATGGTAAGCTTCCACCCCGCGCAGTTCGTCCACCCCGCACTCCCCTATAACAAAGCAAAACAAGCGATTCATGGATATTCTTCTGGCCGTCAAGGCAATCATCATGGGCCTGGTCGAGGGCTTCACCGAGTTTCTTCCGATTTCCTCCACTGGCCACCTGATCCTGGCGGGGAGCCTGCTCAACTTTACGGGCGAGAAAGTCAAAGTATTCGAAATCGCGATCCAGGCCGGCGCCATGCTGGCAGTGATCTGGGAATTCCGCGAACGCATCGCGCTCCTGCTCACCGGAATTTTTTCCGAGCGAAAACAGCAAAAATTCGCCCTCAACGTGCTCATCGGCTTCCTGCCGGCCGCCGTGCTCGGCCTGATGTTCAGCAAGGCGATCACGGCCGAACTGTTCAAGCCGGTGCCCGTGGCCATGGCCTTCATCATCGGCGCCTTTGTCATCCTGTATGCGGAGCGCCGCCACAAGGCGCTGGCCGGGGTGGCGCGCGTTGAATCCATCGACGACATGACGATGCTCGACGCGCTGAAGGTCGGCTGCGCCCAGGCCTTCGCCCTGATCCCGGGCACCAGCCGCTCGGGCGCGACCATCATCGGCGGCATGCTGTTCGGCCTGTCGCGCAAGGCGGCCACCGAATTCTCGTTCTTCCTGGCCATCCCGACCTTGCTGGGCGCGACCGCCTACTCGGTCATCAAGCAACGCGAGCTGCTGTCCGCGGCCGATTTACCGATGTTCGGGCTCGGCGGCCTGGCCGCCTTCGCGTCGGCTTTCCTGTGCGTGCGCTGGTTACTGCGCTATATCAGCTCGCACGACTTCACGATCTTCGCCTGGTACCGTATCGTGTTTGGCGTGATCGTGCTCGTCACCGCCCATTATGGGCTGGTGAACTGGGCCGAATGAGGCCGAAAGCAATTCAATGAACACCGATATCGAAGCGCGCGCGCTTCACCTGCTGCAAACCGTTTTCGGCTACCCCGCGTTCCGCGGGAACCAGGCCGACATCGTCCATCACGTGGCCGGCGGCGGCGACGCGCTGGTCCTGATGCCGACCGGCGGCGGCAAGTCGCTGTGCTACCAGATTCCCGCGCTGCTGCGCGATGGCGTCGGCGTCGTCGTGTCGCCGCTGATCGCGCTGATGCAGGACCAGGTCGATGCACTGGAAGAGGTCGGCGTGCGCGCCGCCTTCCTGAACTCGACCCAGACCTTCGAAGAATCGCAGCGCATCGAGCGCCTGGTGCGCACCGGCGAAATCGACCTGGTGTACGTGGCGCCGGAACGGCTGATGACGCAGCGCTGCCTCGACCTGTTCGAGTCCTCGCGGATTTCCTTGTTTGCGATTGACGAGGCGCACTGCGTGTCGCAATGGGGCCACGACTTCCGTCCCGAATACATCCGCCTGTCGATCCTGCACGAGCGTTTCCCGGACGTGCCGCGCATCGCGCTCACCGCCACGGCCGACCAGCAGACGCGCGACGAGATCGCGCACCGCCTGCAGCTGGACGACGCGCGCAAGTTCGTGTCCTCGTTCGACCGCCCGAACATCCGCTACCAGATCGTCGAGAAGACCACCGGGCGCAAGCAACTGCTCGATTTTATTTCCACCGAGCACGCGGGCGACTCGGGCATCGTGTATTGCCTGTCGCGCAAAAAGGTCGAGGAAACGGCCGACTTCCTGAACGAACACGGCATCCGCGCGATGGCATATCACGCCGGCATGGAGTACGCCAAGCGCGCCGACAACCAGGCGCGCTTCCTGCGCGAAGAAAACATCGTGATGGTGGCGACCATCGCCTTCGGCATGGGCATCGACAAGCCGGACGTGCGTTTTGTGTGCCACCTCGACCTGCC
>JAQGLR010000368.1 GCA_028292765.1 Massilia sp.
CCGGGAAGGCGCGTGCCGTGCTCTTGAGCTTGGCTTCGATGTCGTCCGGGGTCAGCGCCGAGTTACGGGCCAGCATCAGTGCAGCCACGCCGGCGACGTGCGGGGTCGCCATCGAGGTGCCCTGGTAACCGGCGTAGTTATCGGCACCTGGTGCCTGGGTACCGGCGTTGAGCGTCGAAATGATGTAGCCGTTGGCATCGCCGCCAGGCGCGGCGACGTCGACCACGGTGCCGTAGTTCGAGTAGGGAGCGCGGGCGCCGTTGCGGTTGGTCGCCGCCACGGTCACGACACCGGCGCAGTTGGCCGGGTTCGAGTTGCTGGCGTTCACGTTCGCGTTACCAGCGGCGACGATGACGACGGTGCCGCGCGAACGGGCGCTGTTGATCGCGTTCTGGGTGGTGGTGCCGCAGGCGCCGCCGCCGCCGAGCGACATGTTGATGACCTTGGCCGGGTTGGCATTCGCCGGCACGCCGGTGACGGCGCCGCCCGACGACCAGATGATGGCGTCGGCGATGTCGGACGTGTAGCCGCCGCACTTGCCGAGCACGCGCACCGGGACGATGCGGGCATTGTAGGCAACGCCGGCGACGCCCAGGCTGTTGTTCGTCTTGGCGGCAATGGTGCCGGCCACGTGGGTACCGTGCCAGCTCGAGCTTGACGCCGGTTCGCCGGCGGCGCACTCGCTGGCGGCAGTCCAGTCGCCCGGATCCGATGCGTCGGCATCGCGGCCGCCGCCGTCGTTGGCGATGGCGGTATCGGAAATGAAGTCATAGCCGCCGACGTACTGGCCGGAAAGGTCGGCGTGCGGGCGGATGCCGGTGTCGATCACGGCAACCTTGACGCCGGTACCGGTCGAGCTGTCCCAGGCTGCCGGCAGGCGCAGGCCGCCGGTCGCTTCGGTGTAGTGCCACTGCTGCGCGTACATCGGGTCGTTGGCGGTGGCCATCCTGCGCATGATGAGGTCGGGTTCGGCATATTCGACGGAAGCGTCGCGTGCCATCAGTTCCTTCGCCAGGGTTTCGGCTTCCTTCTTCGACACCTTGCGGTCGATCTTCATCACGTGCGCGCCGCTGGCGGTCGTGCGCAGCGCCTGCAGCTTCATGCCGAATTCCTGGCCGGCGCGGTCGGCGATCGACTGGCGCGCGGCGGTCATGGCCGGCGTACCGCCCTTGCCCTTGAAGACGGCCGAGCCGGAATCCTTGTACTTCACGATCAGGCGGTCGGTGCTGAGGATGGTTTGCGAGCTGCCTGCCTGGGCGTCAGGCGCGATGCCGGCTGCCTGGGCCAGGCCAAGGGTGCCAGTGGCGATGGAAGCTGCGACAGCGATTTTCAACAAACTCGGGTGAATCGAATGCGTCGACTTCATTTTTATGCCCTTTGTTGTGTAGTTTTCCGTCAAGGCGATATGCCTTGTTTTATGGTCACCGGTTTTTTATATCGGCGTGCCCTCGACAGGCGGCTCAGAAAATGTACTGCGGAGTAAAAATGCATGTCGGGAATTTCCAACCGAATGCGGCAATTTCGCAACGTTTTCCAATGATGAACTAACGAAAAAATCGTTTATTTGCCGAATTAGTATTTACGCCAAACAACGTACGGCTCCTGTTCATTATCATCGTCGCAACAATGATTACTTTGCGTATAGGTCAACACATTCCGCGATCGTGCAGACGTAAAAAAGACTGTTGTTGTCGCCGATCACATTGTTGATATAAATCAAAAGCAGCGACCTGCGTACCCAGCCGGTGACGAGGATCGCCCCGGCGCTGGCGGCGTGTCTCGCATATTTTTTCGGAAAAACCCTTGCACATTCGCGAAGCCATACGCTATGATTCGGGCCTCTTCAGACGTGATGACAAACGTCGGACGAAACTGAATACAGTGAGCGGGGCGCTTAGCTCAGTTGGTAGAGCGGATCCCTTACAAGGATTAGGTCGGGAGTTCGAGCCTCTCAGCGCCCACCAGATTCAGTGTTATCGAAGAACCGATCAGTAAAAACGGAGCGGTAGTTCAGTTGGTTAGAATACCGGCCTGTCACGCCGGGGGTCGCGGGTTCGAGCCCCGTCCGCTCCGCCAGCATCAAAGAAAAAGGGTCCGATTCGTCGGACCCTTTTTCTTTTTCTTTTTCCGTTTCAGGTTTCTTCCCTGCGGCAGCCAGCCCTGGCCCCACACGTCGTGCGGTCGAGCACCCTATCCGGAAATCGCGTAAGCTCGCATGCCGCTCATCCATCCTGCTTGCTAACTGGCTTCTTCGCACGCGCAACCCGGAAAACTTGTCCTCATGCAGCAAAACCGCTCTACCGCTCCCGTCATCGATACCAACGCCCTGGGCCTGCAACTCTTCCAGAGCAGCCCCGATTGCGTGAAATTGCTCAGCAATGAAGGCACCGTGCTGGCAATGAACAGTAACGGCATGTGCGCCATGGAGATCGACGACTTCGGCCCCTTCTGCGGGACGCTGTGGCGCTCGTTCTGGCCGCAGGAAAGCAAGGCCGGGATCGACGCGGCGGTCGCGCTTGCCCGTGCGGGCGGCACCGGGCAGTTGAAGGCCTTCTGTCCGACCGCCAAGGGCTCGCCGCGCTGGTGGGAAGTCGTGGTCACCGCGGTGCATGGCGACGACGGCCGGGTCCAGAACCTGCTGGCGGCGTCGCGCGACATCAGCGCGCAGGTCGAGGCCGAGGCGCAGCGCGAACGCCTGCTCAGGGAAGTGCAGGCGGCCAACACGCGCATGACGGACATCTTCCGCCAGGCGCCCGCCTTCATGTGCGTGCTCAATGGCCCGGACCACGTCTTCGAGCTGATCAACGAGCGTTACCTGCAACTGGTCGGCAACCGCGACCTGGTGGGCCAGCCCGTAGGGCAGGCACTGCCGGAAATCGCCACCCAGGGCTTCCTCGAACTGCTGGACGGGGTCTACCGCACCGGCGAGCCGTTCACCGGCAGCGACATGCCCGTCATGCTGCAGCGTCATCCGGGCGCCCCGCTCGAAGAACGCTTCCTCGACCTGGTGTTCACGGCCCTGCGCGATGGGGACGGCCAGATTACAGGCCTGCTCGCCCATGGCGTCGACCAGACCGAGCGCAAGCTGGCCGAAGGTAGACTGTTCGAGAGCCGTGAGCGCTTCGCGAAGCTGGTCGGCCAGGCCGCGACCGGCGTCATCGAGATGGACCCGCAGGGCCGCATCACCCTCGTCAACCAGAAGTATTGCGACATGCTCGGCTACACCGAAGCCGAGCTGACCGGGATGAGCGTGGCCGAGGTCACGGCGCCCGAATCGCTCCCGGCCTCCCTGGCGGCGCTCGCAGGCCTGGTCGCCGGCGGGCCCGGTTTTGTCATCGACAAGCATTACCTGCGCAAGGACGGCTCCCTGGTGCCGGCCACGGCAAGCGTGAACGCGCTGCGCGGTCCTGCGGGCGAGTACCAGGGGCTGGTGGCGATCGTGCTCGACACGACGGAAAGCCGGCAGGCCGCGGAACAATTGCGCGCCAGCGAAGAACGCTACCGCACCCTGTTCGAGTCGATGGACCAGGGCTTCGCCATCCTCGAGATGATTTTCGATGGCGACGACCAGCCGCTTGACTACCGCTTCCTCGAAATGAACGCCATGTTCGAGCGCCACACGGGCCTGGTGGACGCGAACGGCAGGACGGCGCGGGAACTGCTGCCGACGCTCGACCGCTTCTGGTTCGACACCTATGGCCGGGTTGCCCTGACCGGCGAAGCGGTGCACTTCGAAAACGAAGCGGCGGCAATCGGGCGCTGGTTCGACGTCTACGCCACCCGTATCGGCGGCGCCGGCAGCTGCAAGGTGGCGCTGCTGTTCACCGACATCACGGCGCGCAGGCGCGGTGAGGAGCAGTTGCGCCGGCTGGCAGCCGACCTGTCGGACGCGGACCGCCGCAAGACCGAATTCCTGGCGACGCTGGCGCACGAACTGCGCAACCCGCTGGCGCCGATCCGCAACGGACTCGGCGTCATGCGCCTGACTGGCCACAACACCGCCACCGTGTCGAGGGTGCGGGAAATGATGGAGCGCCAGGTCGGCCATATGGTGCGCCTGATCGACGACCTGCTCGACGTGGCCCGCATCAGCGGCGGCAAGCTCGAACTCAAGCGCGAACGGGCCGACCTGAAGGCGCTGCTCTCGAGCGCCGTGGAAACGAGTATGCCCCTGGTCGAAGCGGGCCAGCACCGCCTGGAAATCGAGGTGCCAGGTGGCCCCTTGATGGTGGACGCCGATGTCACCCGTATCGCCCAGGTCGTGGCGAACCTTCTGAACAATGCGGCCAAGTACACGCCCGTCGGCGGCAAGATCGCGCTGTCGCTGCGCCAGGACGGCGGCACGGCGCTCATCTCGGTGACCGACACCGGGGTCGGCATCCCGGCGGACTCCCTGAAAAGCATTTTCGATATGTTCAAGCAGGTCGATCGCCACATCGAACGGGCGCAAGGCGGCCTCGGCATCGGGCTGTCGCTGGTGCGCCGCCTGGTCGAGATGCATGGCGGCTCGGTCACGGCGGCGAGCGCCGGCGCGGGCTGCGGCAGCACCTTCGAAGTCAGGCTGCCGCTGGCAACCGGGGACCTGGAGAATGCAGGACCGGACGGGCAGGATGGCAGCGGCGCCCCGGGCCGGCCGGAAGGCGTCCGCGTGCTGGTCGTGGACGACAATGTGGACGCGGCCCTGACCCTGTCGATGATCCTCGAAGTCAGCGGCCACACGACGCGGGTGGCCCATGACGGCATCGCGGCACTGGCGGCGGCGAAGGAATTCATGCCGCAGGTTGCCTTCCTCGATATCGGCATGCCGGGCCTGAACGGCTATGAAACCGCCAGCGCCCTGCGCCGCACGCCCGGACTGGAAGGAATGCTGTTGGTGGCCCTGACCGGATGGGGAACCGAAAGCGACCGCCAGCGCTCGAGCGAAGCAGGCTTCGACCACCACCTCACCAAACCGGCCCAGCTGCAGGCCGTGCAGGAACTCATTTCGAACCGCGCCACTGCCGCAATATAGTTCCGCCACAACGATGAGCGCCTGGCAAAGTCCCCAGGGCGGAGCGACATCGTCGAAGACAGTACGCTAAGTACTTGTCCGCAAATAAACGTGCAATTTTTCCATACAGAAACGTTACAGAATTCGCTGGAAATCTGTATGACGGCCGATCACATCTGTCTGGAGCGGAACCGCCGAAACCGGCCCATGCCCAGAAGGACAATCTGCCGCTGCCTCAAGTTAATGGAAGGCGGAAGTTAACGCTTGGCTAACGGAAGTTTAACGCTCCTATTATTACTTTGCTTGTAAGGTAGACCTTTGCCTGCTCACTTCGCTGCGAGGTCAGACCTATGGTTAATGTTGACAAAAATATCAACCAACACAATGCTGGATGGTCATTCGAGAATATAAGCGAGGATTTCGATGACCACATCCAGAAATCGATTCCGCTCTATAAGCAAGGGCACGAGTTGGTATGCCAATACAGTGATTTTTTCCTGAAGCCCGACAGTGTCGTCTATGACATCGGCTGCTCTACGGGTCAGTTCCTGGCAAAGCTCGCTCGGCACCACCCGCAAAAGACTGCTCTCCGCCTGGTTGGCATCGATACCGTCGAGGACATGATCGGATACGCAAAAAAACTGTCCGCTGAAGATCCGCGAATGTCATTTGTCGTCAGCAACGCACTTGACGTGGAATTTGATAATTGCGATATGGTCGTTGCCAACTACACGATCCAGTTTCTTCCACCGCGTGTGCGACAAACCCTCATCGACGCCATTTATAAGGCGCTGAACTGGGGCGGTGCATTTTTCATGTTTGAAAAAGTACGCGCACCGGATAGCCGGTTCCAGGATTATTCCAATCAGGTCTACATTGAATTCAAACTGAAGAATGGCTTCAGCGAAGCTGAAATTATCAACAAGGCAAGAAGCATCAAAGGTGTGATGGAACCTTTTTCAAGCCAAGGAAATACCGACATGTTAAAAAGAGCGGGATTTACGGATATCGTCACCGTTCAAAAATATGTTTGCTTTGAAGGATTTTTGGCAATCAAGTGAAAACCGACAAGACCAGAATTTCAGGAAAAAGAATGAATGTAAACTTGGGAAATTTCTTTTTTCGATATCGGAATGCCATCGGCCCGGTGGTTTTCCTTGTGGCGATAGCCGCGGGCACGCCAACATATCCGCTCAACCGTCCAGATTTGAACTTGATGCTCGATCTGGCGGGTATTTCCGTAGCCCTGCTCGGACAAGTACTCAGAATCATTACCATTGGTTATGAATACATTGAGCGAGGTGGCAGGAATCGGCAAGTATACGCCAGCAAACTGATACAGGGCGGCGTATTTGCACACTGCCGGAATCCTCTATACGTCGGCAATATATTGCTGGCCGTTGGACTTTCGATGGTAGTCCATTCCCTTGTATTCTATCTTACTGTACTGCCTCTGGTCGGGCTCGCATATATCTGTATTGTTTCTGCCGAAGAGAGTTTCTTGCGTGAAAAGTTCGGCGATGAATATGTTGAATACTGCAAACGGGTAAATCGCTGGGTTCCGCGATGGAAGGGCTGGACGGATTCGATTGAAAACATGAAGTTCAATTGGCGTCGGGTGCTTGTCAAGGAATACAACACGCTATTCGTGGCAACTTTCGCCTTGGTAGTCGTCAAGATTTGGTCTGACTACCAAGTGCAAGGCCCGGCGGCTTTACCGTCCAGTAGCTCGCTTTCGGTCGCATTTGCACTCTGGTTGAGTTCATATATTTTTGTACGTTCGCTGAAGAAATCGGGATTTATCAGGGCCTAACACGACACTGGCTTCAGACACCTGATGAAAAAATGGAAAATTCTAGAACGAGCTTAAGGAACAAGGAAGGGGCGCAATTCATCGCGCGGCGCTCCTTATTGTTCTGCGGAATTCTCGCCCCACTGGGCGTGTTCGTGAGCATCGAGGAATGAATTTCACCTACAAGCGCTACCGGTACAGTTTAGAAAAACGCGACCAGAAGGCGTTCGAGCGCGCAAACAAGGTGATCGAGACCCTGGGCCGACTCGATCGTGAGCACCGGTGCGAACTGCTGTATTTTGACGAATCGGGTTTCAGCCCGAATCCGCCGATACAGTACGGGTGGTCCCGGATTGGCCAGATGCGCGCCGCAGGTCGGTGCCTGCCGCGACACGGTTGCGCCCCGCGTGCTTGGCCTGGTACAGCGCGTGGTCGGCGCGCGCCAGTGCCGAGGGCAGGTCTTCCTCCGGGTCGATCACGACCAGGCCGATGCTGACCGTCATCGTGTAACGGTTGCCGCAGGTGAGCAGGCGGGTCTCCATCACCGCCTCGCGCAGGCGCTCGGCCGCTCCCTGCGCGCCCGCCAGGTCCGTGCCAGGCAGCACCAGCGCGAACTCCTCGCCGCCCAGGCGTCCCAGGATGTCGTGCCCGCGCAGCGCCGCGCTGCAGGTGGTGGAAAACTTCAGCAGTGCCTCGTCGCCGGTGGCGTGGCCGAAACGGTCGTTGATCTGCTTGAAATGGTCGATGTCGAGCATCAGCAGCGCAATCGGCTGGCCCTGGCGCAAGGCCAGCATGCGCGAGGCATCGGCCCGCGCGAAGAAGGCGCGGCGGTTCAGCAATCCGGTCAGGTCGTCGGTCGTGGCCAGGCGCTCCATGCGCGCGTCGTCGCGCTCCTTGCTCATCAGGAGGAAACCGAAACCGTTCACGATCAGCAGCATGTAGCCGGCAATATAGGCCAGCGCCTGCAGCCAGTGCGCCGGCGCGGCGTCCAGCATCTCAAGCACGCCCCACAAGGCCAGCGCGCCGCCGAAGACGAGATCGTTGGCACCGATCAGGCGTTGCAGCGGGGTCGCCCCCGGCAGCCGCGGGTGCAGCAGGACCGCGCCCACCAGGAAGGACCCGGCGCCCATGGCGGTGGAAACGGCGGCCATCAGCTGGGGGTCGGCAAGGCCGGCCATCGGCGACGCGCAGGCCAGCAGCAGGCCCAGGCCCGCAAGGGGAATGAGATGGCGGCGCAGTTGCGGGTAGCCGAAAAAGGTGGAGTAAGCGGCCAATTCGAGGGCAAGGCCGGCGGTCCAGCCGGCCGATTCGATCACGGCCAGGGCCGTCATGCCGCTGTCCGGACGCGCCCAGGCCAGCAGCTGGGTTGTGCCAAAAACCATGCGCGCCCACATCCAGGTGCGCAAACCCGGTGTCGGCGTCGTGCCGCCCACGTAGGCGGCCATCAGCAGGGCAAACGACAGGTTGCCGATGCCGACCGCCAGCATGTAAGTGTGAAGTCCGATCACTGCGTGTCCCTTGTGGGCCGACTTGCGCCGGGCGCTGCGCGCGGCCCATGATGATCGACAGGACGTCGATGATACTGCCGAACAGCCAACAGATATTTCCAAAAGGAACTTATATTACACGCTTTGGTCCAACCGGTATGTCCGATCGACCGTTTTAGTACCGGTGCCAATACCGGATACAACACCAGCTTGCTTTGCGGACAATGTTACGTCGTCCATCCGCAACAGCACCATAAAAAAGGCCAGCCCATGCATGCTGCATGGGCTGGCCTTTCGTGTTCTTACGACCGCTGGCTGCTTATTTGCGGCTGGCCTTCGGCTTGGCCTTGATGGTCGACAGGATCGACGGACGCACGCCGGCGGACGCAGGGACGGCCGCAGCAGGGGAACGCTCGACCTGGCGGCGGGTCGCCGCCGCCATCGACGGCATCTGCTTCGGCACAGGCATGCCGCCCGGGCGCTTGCGCTCGCCCCCGGGAACCGCGGCGGGCCGGCTACCCGCGTTGCGGGCGCCGGTCTCGCGGACGCCCGCTTCCTGGGCCGTGCCCTCGGACGGATGCCAGGCCGGCACCAGGTGGCGCTCGCCATTGCCGATCAGGTCGCCACGGCCCATCCTGACCAGGGTCTCGCGCAGGATCGGCCAGTTCTCCGGATGGTGGTAGCGCAGGAAGGCTTTATGGGCCTTGCGCATCTTGCCGCTGCGCGCCGTTTCCACGACTTCCGAATCGTCGGTGACTTTTTTGAGCGGGTTCTTGCGCGTGTGGTACATGGTCGTCGCCATCGCCATCGGCGTCGGCGTGAAGGTCTGCACCTGGTCGAGTTTGAAATTGTTCTTCTTCAGCCACAGCGCCAGGTTCAGCATGTCCTCTTCGGTGCTGCCCGGGTGGGCCGCGATGAAGTACGGGATCAGGTACTGCTTCTTGCCGGCCTCGATCGAATACTTCTCGAACATGCGCTTGAACTCGTCGTAGGCGCCGATGCCCGGCTTCATCATCTTCGACAGCGTGCCCTGCTCGGTGTGCTCCGGGGCGATCTTCAGCAGGCCGCCCACGTGGTGGGTCACCAGTTCCTTCACGTACTCCGGCGAGCGCACGGCCAGGTCGTAGCGCAGGCCCGAGCCGATCAGGATTTTCTTCACGCCGGGGATCGCGCGCGCCTTGCGGTACAACTGGATCAGCTTGCTGTGGTCGGTGCCGAGGTTGCTGCAGATGGTCGGGTACACGCACGACAGGCGGCGGCACGATTCCTCGATGCCCTTGTCCTTGCAGGCGAGGCGGTACATGTTCGCCGTCGGCCCGCCGAGGTCGGTAATCGTGCCCGAAAAATTCTTCGTCGTGTCGCGGATCAGCTCGATCTCGCGCAGGATCGACGGCTCCGAACGGCTCTGGATGATGCGCCCTTCGTGCTCGGTGATCGAGCAGAAGGTGCAGCCGCCGAAGCAGCCGCGCATGATGTTGACCGAATAGCGGATCATTTCCCAGGCCGGGATGTGGGCCTTGCCATAGCTCGGGTGCGGCGCGCGCGCATACGGCAGGTCATACACATTGTCCATCTCGTCCATCGCCAGCGGCAGCGGCGGCGCGTTCAGCCACACGTCGCGCTCGCCGTGCGACTGCACCAGCGCGCGCGCATTGCCCGGGTTCGACTCGAGGTGGAACACGCGCGAGGCGTGCGCATACATCACCGGATCTTCGCTGACGGTCTCGAAACTCGGCAGGCGCACCACGGTTTTCAGTGCTTTTTCGCGGGCGGCGGCCTGGCGCTCCTCGCGCGTCATGATGACGATCGGTTTCAGGACCGGCTCGGGCGCGGCATTTTCAGTTGCGCAGGCCGTGGTGTCTTCCTGGGCCATCGCATACGGGTTCGGGTGCGTGTCGACGCGCCCCGGCACGTCGACACGGGTCGAGTTATGCACCGACCAGTCGGCGTCCGGCAGCCAGCCCTGCGGCACCAGGAAGGCGGTGCCGCGGATGTCGCGGATGTCCTTGATGGATTCGCCGGCGGCGATGCGGCGCGTGACGTCGACCAGCGCGCGTTCGGCGTTGCCGAAGATCAGCAAATCGGCTTTCGATTCGAACAGCACCGAGCGGCGCACTTTATCGGACCAGTAATCGTAGTGGGCGATGCGGCGCAGCGAGGCTTCGATCGAGCCGATCACGACCGGCACGCCCGGATAGGCTTCGCGCACGCGCTGGGCGTAGACGGTCACCGCGCGGTCCGGGCGTTTGTTCGGCTCGGCGTTTGGCGTGTAGGCGTCGTCGGAACGGATTTTACGATCGGCCGTGTAGCGGTTGACCATCGAGTCCATGTTGCCGGCGGTGATGCCCCAGTACAGGTTGGGTTTGCCGAGCGCGCGGAACGGCTCGGCCGAGTGCCAGTCCGGCTGGCTGATGATGCCCACCCGATAACCCTGCGCCTCCAGCAAACGGCCGACCAGCGCCATGCCGAAGCTCGGATGGTCGATGTAGGCGTCGCCCGTCACGAGGATGACGTCGCACGAATCCCAGCCCAGCGCATCCATTTCGGCGCGGGTCATCGGGAGGAAGGGCGCGGTAGCTGCGCGGCTGGAGCGTTTAGGAACGCTCGCGAAGAGGTTGGCTGGGGTCATTGGCCGATATTCTACCGGAAAACGGTATCGCCCGCTGCTCCCTGCCTGGAAAATTGCTTACATTTCAATGACTTGTGGATGAGCAGCCTTCTTAAATCCCCATGCTGGCCAGGATGTTGCCCAGTTGACGCAGCGCCGCCGACACGGTCGGGTGCTGCGAGTCGAAACGGGCGCTCAGTTCCTGGGTGCGCGAGGCAAGGCCATAGGTGTTGGCGTCGAGGTCGGCATCGGCGCGGCGCTCGAGCACGTGCTTGATGTCGCCGTCGAGCTGGCGCAGCAGCATCTGCAGCTCCTCGTCGACCTCCGCCGTTTCGGCCAGGCTGCGATGCAGGGTCTTGAGGTGCGCCTTCAGGTTCGAATCGTTCTCGTTCAGCATGTCGCTTCTCACTTTCGTCGCTTAATTAGTTGCTCTGGTTCGTGAAGCGGGTGTCGAGGTACAACTGCTCGACCTGCTCGCGCGCCCATGGGGTGCGGCGCAAAAACTTCAGGCTCGACTTGATGCTCGGGTCTTTCTGGAAACAATTAATGTCGATCCGCCGGCCGAGCCCCTCCCAGCCGTAGTGCTCGACGAGGCGGGTTAACAGGGATTCTAAAGTAATACCTTCGAGGGATTGAGCACTCATCGCTTGGTTTGTTTCGGGGAATGGGATCAGGGGGAGTTTATACACCGGATCGATATAGATGGTGGGGTGTCTACGGACACGAGAAAACGCGTGGGCTCTTGAGCCCACGCGGCCGCACTGCCGGTCATTCGCAACGCTGCCGGCGGCCAACAACCAACTTACTGCCCCGTCAACCCACGACGCTCCAGCAGCGGCTGCACCTGCGCATTGCGCCCGCTGAAATTGCGGTACATCTGCATCGCATCGAGCGTGCCGCCGCGCGAGAGCAGGGTCTTGCGGAAATGGTCGCCGTTCTTGCGGGTCAGGCCGCCGTTCTCCTTGAACCAGTTGACGGTGTCGGCATCCAGCTTTTCGGCCCACAGGTAGCCGTAGTAGCCGGCCGAGTAGCCGCCCGAGAACGTGTGCGAGAAATAGGTCGTGCGGTAGCGCGGCGGCACCAGCGCGAAGTCCACGCCCGCCTTCTTCAGCGCGGCGGTTTCAAAAGCGAGCACGTCGGTCGGGATCTGGTCCGGGGTCAGCTGGTGCCACGCCTGGTCCAGCAAGGAGGCGGCCAGGTACTCGGTGGTGCGGAAGCCTTCGTTGAACTGTTGCGAAGCCTGCACCTTCTCGAGTAATTCCTTCGGCATCGGCGCACCGGTCTGGTAGTGCCTTGCGTAATTGGAGAGAACCTCCGGCCAGGCCATCCACATCTCGTTGACCTGCGACGGGAACTCGACGTAGTCGCGCGGAACGCGCGCCAGGCGCGGGTATTTCACCTCCGAGAACATGCTATGCAGCGCGTGGCCGAACTCGTGGAAGGTCGTGCGCACTTCGTCGTAGGTAAGCAGGGTCGGCTCGCCCGCGGCCGGCTTGGCAAT
>JAQGLR010000377.1 GCA_028292765.1 Massilia sp.
TTGGTCTCGCCGACCCGCGCGCCCTGCAGATCGCCAACGACGCGGCCACCACCTACGAGCGCCTCGGCTCCCCCGAGGGCGAGCTGGCGCTGGGGCAGGCCGTCGTCTACCTGGCCATCGCGGCCAAGAGCAATGCCGGCTACAACGCCTTCAACGCGGCCATGGCTTTTGTCCGCAAGGACAGGTCGCGCGAAGTGCCGGTCCACCTGCGCAACGCGCCGACGAAGCTCATGAAGGAACTCGGCTACGGCCACGAGTACCGCTACGCCCACGACGAACCGCACGCCTACGCCGCCGGCGAAACCTACCTGCCCGAGGGCATGCCGGAACCCGGCTGGTACCGGCCGGTGCCGCGCGGGGTCGAGGCGAAGATCGCCGAGAAGCTGGCTTTCCTGCGCCAGCTCGACGAGGACGCCAATGGCGCCTGATCGCCGCACCAGTCACCCGGACTAGCGCGACTCCTCTGCCGCTTTCAGCATGCACCGGTAAGCTGGTCGAAATAGGCCAGTGCCGCAGGCGTCAGGTCCACCTGCTTGCGCCGCGTGTCTTCGGTGTCGGCAAGCACGATCCAGACTTTCTTGCGCATCGTCGTCAAGCGTGCGTGCACGGTGGCCGGTGCGCCCAGCTCGGTTTGCCCCATCAGGTCGCGCACGCTCAGGCGATCCTGCGCCTGGCGGGCCCGTCCGACCAGCGCGAGGATGCGTTCCTCGAGCGGGTCGAGCGCCGGCAGCGCGGGCAGGGCGCGCAGGGCTTGCGCCAGGTTCAGGAAGCGCAGGTACACGCCGGCTGGACGGGTGGATTTAGTCATCGTGTCGGAATCTTCGTCAAGCCAGGACCGGGCCTTGCGGCTCGACCGCAAGCGCTCCGTCGCATTGTTCAGGTGAAATGTTGCTTGGTATAATCATTGTCTCAAGAATTATTCTTCTATTCTATCGAATAGTCGTCCGGTCATGCCCCACACACACAGTTGAAGTTGTCCCTGATCGGTGCGACCGTCGTGCTCTTCCTCTCAGCAATCGCCCTCAACGAATTGCTGTTCACCCGGCTCGAGTTTGCCCCCGGCATCAACTGGATCTACCTCCCGGCAGGCGTGCGGCTGCTGTGCACGCTCCTGTTCGCCGAAGCGGGGGCGGTCGGCGTGCTGGCCGCGTCGTGGGCGATCTGCTTTGGCTATTTCTTCCCCGGCGATCCGCTGCGCTCCTTCGCTGGGGGCATCCTCGCGGCGCTCGCTCCCTGGCTCGTCTACCGCCTGATCCTCGCCTCGAACCGCGGCGACGCTAGCCTGGCGGGCCTGTCCCCGGTGCGCCTGCTGGTGTATGCGCTGGCCTTTTCCGTGGCAAGCCCGGCCCTGCACCACGCCTGGTTCGCGCTGCAGGGGCAGGGCGGCGACCTGCTGCACAGCTTCCTGGTCATGGCAGCCGGCGACCTGGCCGGCACGCTGATCGTGCTCTACACGGCCAAAGCCGCCCTGGCGCTGGCGCGCCGCTGAGCGAGGGCCGCCACCATCCACGGCCGGGTGGGCGGGCAAGTTGCACCCTGCGAAAGTGCTGCCTTGGTGAACCTATAATGCCTCGAGCGCCTCGGCCAGCGCCGCGAAAGGCAGTTCGCGGCCGCATCCAGCGACAAGTCGGCGTTTGCCGCCAGTTCGTCGGCGGCGGTGGCCGGGCGCGACCGCCAGTCCTACGCCGGCTCCGACAAGCAGTCGGCCAGCGGCTCGGAGCGCAGCGCGCTGGCGGTGCAGGATGGCTACGGCGGCGCCGCTTCCGGCGCACGCAGCGTCCAGGCCTCCGGCTCGCGCGACACCCGCGTCGCCGGCGCCAGCGACAGCCAGTTCGCCGGATCGCAGAAGTCGGCGGTGGCGGCCAGCTCGTCCTCGCAGGCGGCCGTGAGCGCCAGCTTCGCCAAGGCCAGCGCGTCGAAATCGGCCAGTTCGGCCAGCCACTCGGAAAAGCACAACGACGTGCAGCGCCAGAACGACGTCGTCAACCTGAAGGTGCGCCAGGAGTTCCCGGGTCTCGGCAATGCCAGGCCGGCGGACGACCGCTCGGCCCCGGTCAATCCGAAACTGCAGCAGGTGGTAGGCGACTTCGGGCTCGAATACACGGACGAACGCGATTTCCGCGTCGAGGGCGGGCACCGCCTGACGATCGAGGAAATCCGGAACCTGCAAAAGTTCGACAGCTACCTCCAGAAAGCGGCCAAGGGCAACTACAAGGCCAAGTACCTGGTCTACGGCCAGGCGACCATGCACTCCGAAGGCGCCACCCCGAGCGGCCAGGTACAGTGCTCGGGCCAGCTCGAGCTGCGTTCGTCGGACGTGGAAACGGGCGCCGGCTTCGCCTCCGGCACGATCGCCAAGCGCGCGCTCGGCACGAGCGACCAGAACTGCCGCGCCAACCTGTCCGAGGCGCTGGCCCGCACGCTCGCCGACACCATCGGCACCAAGGCCCAGCGCGACATGCAGCAGGCCGCCACCCGGGGCCGCAATTACGTCGTCTCGCTGTACAGCGGCCAGCGCGTGCCGGGCAAGCTGCGCCGCGAATTCTCGCGCCGCGTGAAGGAAATCGAGGCCGTCGTCGAGATCGACGACGGCACCGGCAGCGAAGGCGCGAACGAGGACGTGCGCAACTGGACCGTCGTCGCCAAGGGCAACTTCGCCGAGCGCGTCGAGGACCTCGTCGACGAATTCATCGAGTCCGACAATGGCGCCTACAAGAACGCGCGTTTTGAAAAGCGCGGCAACCGCATGCTGTTCTGCATCGAGGGCGCATGCCCGGGCCGCGAATGATGCACCGCCTGTCGGCCGTGCCGCTGGCGCTGGCCGCTCTTGGCTGGAGCGCGCCGGCTTGCGCGGCCTCGTTCTACCTGTTCCCGGTACAGGAAATCGAGGGCGCCTCGCCCGAGGCGCAAAAGGCGCGCACCCTGCTCGACAAGGGCGTGATGGAGCGCCTGTTCGGCGGCGAATCCGGCAAGCAGGCGCAAGGCGCGCTGGTCGCGCGCTTCGTCGGCCGCCTGGCGCATGCCTACCCGGAGTCGGTGATCCACCCGCGCCAAGTGAACGATACCCGGATCGGCAGCGGCCACCGCTTCCTGGCGGGCCCGGACGTCCAGTGCAGGAGCGCCCCCTCCTTCAGCGTGGCCGACACCTACGCGGTGGTGGCCGGGATCACGCGCGCCTCGCTCTACGAAGTGCGCAAGGGCGACAACGTCGAGGTGCTGGTGCCGGTCACGCTGAGCCTGCAGTTCGTCCGCCCGAGCCTGGCCAAGGTCGCCTACACGATGAGCGAGACGGTGTATTCGCCGTTCCGCTTCAGCCGCCAGGAGTACGAGTCGGGCGCGATGGACGGGGCAATCCGCGCCGCGGTGCTGAAGAACCTGGGCGACCAGGTCGAGGCGCTGGTCGACGGCGCCCGCGCCGCCTTCAATCCGAAAGCGACGACCGTCAGGCTGGTCGACAGGGACGGGCAGTTCTTTGTCGCCGACCAGGGCTTCGAGGCCGGTTTCGTCAAGGGCGAACAGGTCGAGGCGCGCGACGCCGCCGGCCAGGCGAGCGTCTTCGACGTGCTCTACGCCGACAGCGGCTATGCGGTGCTGCGCCCGGTCGCCGGTAGCGTCGCCGTCGGCCAGAGCCTGCAGTTCGTGTTCGAGGGCACGGCCGACGACGGCCGCAAGCCGCGCCTGATGCCCGTCACGGGCGAGCAGGACGCGAACGCCGGTTCCGTCGCCGACATCTTCGCGCGCGACATCGGTTTCAAGGCGCCGTTCCAGATCACCCCGGTCGACGTGCATTTCGACCAGACCCGCGCGCTCATTACGCGCGCCGCGAACTGCGTCGACTGGAGCCGGCTGCAGAGCATGGCCGAGGCCTCGGGCATCCGCAAGGATGCGCCGCATTTCTTCCTGCGCTTCCAGCCGGTTGCCAGCCCGGTCAGCGTGCAGAGCGGCGCCGGCGACACCAAAACGGCGGAGCGCTTCCATACGCTCGTCGCGGCCCAGGTCGTGGACCGCTTCGGCAAGGTGGTGTATTCGGAACTGGGCGACAACGACTACACCGTCGAGCGGACCAGGGGCAGCGGCCTGGGACTGCCGCAAGCGCGCGAAATATCGCTCAAGAACGCGACCACGAAACTGGCGCAGAACTTCGTCGCCAACGCCCGCTTCGCGCCGCGCGACCTGCGCGTGGCGAAGGTCGACGCCGGGCGCATCTGGGTCGAGGGCATGGGCGCAGCCCCGGGCGGAAAGCTGAGCTTCGACGTGCTGCACCCGCTGTCGGCCAGGGTCGGCGGCAAGCCGGCCCTGCTCGACCTCGAGGTCACCGGCGGCAGCCTGGAGGCAGCGGAGGAGGGCGAGCTGGTCGGGTTGCCGTATTCGGCGCTCAACCCGGCGCTGCCGAAACCGCAGCGCGGCGACATCGTTCGCCTGTACGGACAGGGGCTTCCCGGCGTCACGCCCGTGATCGACTGTAATGAAGGGCCTTACATCGGCCAGAACAATGCGGTCGAGGTCGCCTGGGCCGCGCCCCTGGTGCGCCATGCGCTGTACCGGTCGACGAAATACGCGAGCCACATCGGCGAAGCGCGCTTCTACGATGACGCGAACCGGCTGCTGAAAGCGGGCCTGTTCGAGCAGCAACTGCAGGCGCCGGCCATCGGCATGTGCAGCCAGCCGGGCTACGTGATCCGCGAAGATGCGCTCCAGTGCGAGGGTGGGGCCTGCAAGGCAACCGTCGCCATGGGCATGATGGCGCGCTTCAAATCGGGCGCGGAGGTGCGGAAGACGGTCACCTCCGGCCTGCGTACCGAATTCGGGGGACTCCCAGAAGCCGACAAGGCGGGATTCTACGGATACAAGCAACTCGGCAGCGGACTGTCGATGCAGTCCGATCTGCTGAAAAAACTCAACAACTAAAACAAAGGGATTCCCATGAAAAAGATCGTTAAAGCCGTCCTGGTCGCGGCATGCCTGATGGGCGCCGGCGCGGCGCAAGCACAGCTGGGTGGCCTTGGTGGCGGCCTGGGCGGTATGCTCGGCGGCAAGAAGGCAGCCGGCGGCGACCTCGGCGCCGAAGTTGGCACCTTCGTCTCGCAAAGCGCGGCGCTGAGCCTGATGGCCAGCAGCTCGGTCACGGCCATCAACGCCGCGTTCGCCTCGGACGAACAGCGCAAGTCCAAGGCCGCGGAACTGGACGCCATCAACAAGCTCACCAATACCGACGAGCAGAAAGCCCGCATGGCCAAACTCTATGAGTCGGAGTCGGCCGAGACAAAGCGCCTGTTCGATTCGGGAGAAATGAAGCAGCGCATGGCCACCTGGACGCTGAAAAGAAAAAGCTGGTCGGCAATGCACTGCTGAACTTCGGTATCGGCGGCCTGCAGGCGCTCGCGCTCACGAAGACCGGCCAGTCGCTGATCCAGAAAGCCGCCGGTGACCCGATGAGCCTGCCGAAACTGATGCCGGTGAAAAACAGCCTGCCGCTGCTGGGCAAGGTCGCGACCGATGCCGGCGGTTTCATGCTCGGCGTCGCGAAGGTGGCGAAGGGCGCGAACATCAACGTGCCGGAAGTGACCGCCAGCTCGAAGGCCGAAGTCGTCGCCTTCTGATTGGTTTAACTTGCGCCGGGCTCCCCGGCGCATGGCAGTACCTCCCGCCATACCGCGGCCTGGACGGCGTCCAGGCCGCCCGCCTTGCCCAGGTTGCCGCCGTAGCCGGCCAGCCGCATCCACTGCCACTGCACGAACAGGCCGCGCCCGGCATCGGACAGCACCGAGATTCCCGCATATTTTCCGTCCATGTATTTCCCACCCCTGCTGCGCTTGTTGAGCGTGGACAGGCGCGCCCCTGACGCCAGCTCGACCTGGCGCAGGCGCGCGCCGCTGCGCGCCGCCGCGTCCAGCATCGCGCGTTCGCGCCAGAGCTGTTGCTGTGCGAACTGGCCGGGCGCGGGCTGGTCGATACGCACCCGGGCAACCGTCTCGCCGCTATCGACGGCGACCAGCGCAAAGCTGGCGCGCCCCGCCAGTTCGAGCCAGTGCCGGTCGCCCACCATCTGCAGCGCGAAGCGGGTGGCAAGGGCCAGCGGCGCCGAGGGCCGGGCGGCCGCGGGGGCGGGCACGCACAGCGTTGCAAGCAGGGCGGCAAGCCGGGAGGCAAGGCAGAGGCGGGACGCGGGCATGTCGGCTCCGGCAGTGGATGGTTCAGCGGTTCATCATAGCAATGCAGTGGCCCGCCCCGGTGCACGGCTGGGCCGGGGCAGGCAATGGATCAAACTTGAGGAAATCGGGGCCGGGAAAAGGGCGGCAGCTTGGTACAATTGCGTTTTCGACATACTGCTGCCCTGACCCCACAATGATAGACATCCAACTTCTCCGCAAAGACATCGACAGCGTCGCCGCGCGCCTGGCGGCGCGCAAGTTCCAGCTCGACGTCGCAGGCTTCAACGCGCTCGAAGCCGAGCGCAAGGCGATCCAGACCCGCACCGAAGAGTTGCAGGGCAAGCGCAACAGCATGTCGAAGCAGATCGGCATCCTCAAGGGCAAGGGCGAGGACACGGCCGGCGTCATGGCGGAAGTGGCGGGCCTGGGCGATGAGCTCAAAGCCAACGAACTGCGCCTGGCCAAAGTGCAGGAAGAGATGGCCGAATTCATGGCGTCGGTGCCGAACCTGCCGCACGAGTCGACGCCTGTCGGTAACGACGAAACCGGCAACGTCGAAGTACGCAAGGTCGGCACGCCGCCGGCTTTCGACTTCGCCGTCAAGGACCACGTCGACATCGGCGAGAAGCTGGGCCTGGACTTCGATACCGCGACCAAGCTGACCGGCTCGCGCTTTTCGGTCATGCGGGGCGGCATCGCCCGCCTGCACCGCGCGCTGGCCCAGTACATGCTCGACACCCACACGGAAAAGCATGGCTATACCGAGTGCTACACGCCCTACATGGTCAACGCCGACTCGCTGCGCGGCACCGGCCAGTTGCCGAAGTTCGAAGACGACCTGTTCTCGGTGAAAAAGGGCGGCGTCGAAGGCGAGGGCGAGACCTTCTACCTGATCCCGACCTCGGAAGTGTCGCTGACGAACATCGTGCGCGACGAGATCGTGGCCCTGAACGCCTTGCCGATCAGGATGACCGCGCACACCCCATGCTTCCGCTCGGAAGCCGGCAGCTATGGCCGCGACACGCGCGGCATGATCCGCCAGCACCAATTCGATAAAGTCGAAATGGTGCAGATCGTGCATCCGGAACAGTCCTACGCCGCCCTGGAAGAGATGGTCGGCCATGCCGAAACCATCCTGCAAACGCTCGGCCTGCCGTACCGCGTGATGTCGCTCTGCACCGGCGACATGGGCTTTACCGCCGCCAAGACCTATGACCTCGAAGTCTGGCTGCCGGCGCAGAACACCTACCGCGAGATTTCGTCGCTGTCGAACTGCGAAGCCTTCCAGGCCCGCCGCATGGGCGCACGCTTCCGCAACGCCCAGAACAAGCCGGAACTGCTGCACACCCTCAACGGCTCCGGCCTGGCCGTGGGCCGCACCCTGGTGGCGGTGCTGGAGAACTTCCAGCAGGCAGATGGCAGCGTCGTCATTCCGGAAGTGCTGCGCCCCTACATGGGTGGCCTCGAGCGCCTGGTCCCGGCGGCTTGACCAGTCGTCGCGCGAATTTTCCGGAGGCGCGCGATTTGCTCTTCCGTTTTCGCCAGAGCCTAGCTATAATGCATGCCTCCAGCAGCGACCGCGGCACCGATTTAGGAGAGGTGGCAGAGTGGTCGAATGTACCTGACTCGAAATCAGGCGTACGTTAAATCGTACCGTGGGTTCGAATCCCACCCTCTCCGCCAATAAATAAAAAAAGACTCCCTCGGGAGTCTTTTTTTATTGGGTTGTCGGTACCGCAGGCGCGAAGTGTCGGGTCTGCGACAGCACGTCAACCGCGTGGGCGCAAGTGCCCACCCTACGAGCGTGTGCATCATGCCCGCTTCGTCGCCCGCAACCACACCGCCGCAATCCGCTCCACCTCCTCATACCCCTCGCAATCGAGCTGCCCGCCAAAGATATCCGGATCGAGCTCCTCATAACTCCACGACTCGCAAGCCGCTTCCAGCCGCGGCCGTATCGTCTCCAGGAACTCGTCCCGCCCATCGACGATCGCAATCCCCGTGTACAGCAGCAAGGTCCCGCCCGGCGCGAGACGATCGAGCGCCGCGT